>NZ_CAXAOQ010000084.1:0-1129 GCF_963970575.1 Pseudomonas sp. EA_65y_Pfl2_P74 | reverse complement strand
AGTGCGTCGTAGGCAAAGCGCCGCACGCCAGCGTCGGGCAGGGTTTCTTCAATCAACTGGCCGAGGTTGTTCCAGACGAAAACATGCCGACTGGTGTCCGGGTAGCGGATCGACAGCAACTGCCCGCGGGCGTCGTAGTGGTAATGGGTGACGTGGCCGTCGGGATCGACCGCCTCAATGACATCGCCCTGGGCATTGCGCCGCCAGGTCCACAGTGCTTCGCCACGCGAGCGGCGGTGCAGGAAACCGTTGCGGTACTCGTAGGACGTTGGCGCATCATCCGGCGGAATGAGCGCGATCAGGCGTCCGACTTCGTCGTAGCGGTATTCGGTGACCGCGCCGAGCGGGTCCTGCTCGGCGATCAGCCGGCCGCCATCGTCGTAAGCCTTTAAATACTCACCGCCATCGGCCTCGAGCTTGCGCACCAGTCGTGCGCGGTCATCGTGGACGTAGGTTTCTTCGGTGCCGTCGACGTAATGCACCGCGACACTGCCGTCGTCATTCCAGACGTAGCGGGTGTCCATCTGCGAGAACGACGCCCAGTGCCGGACACAACGGGCAGCCTTGCCGGCCCCTTGCCACTCCCAGAAGAAGCTCGCGCCACCGGTCAGTTGGCGCTGCAGGATGACGTGCAGATCGTCGTAGTCGTAACGCTCGCTGTCACCGGCCGCGTTAGTCACTTCGATCAGGTGCTGATAGGCGTCGTAGCGGTAGCTGACGAGGGTGTGTTCAGTCTTCCACTCAGCCTGTTGAAACGACTGGTAATCGATGCCGATCAGGTGCTGACGGTCGTAGCGCAATAACAGAGAACGACCCACCCCGTTGTCCAGTCGCTGAACCCTGTCAGACCGATCCCTATGCACCGTCAGACGGTTGTCATACGCATCACTGATCGCTGTCAGCCGGCCTGCGCGAAAGTGATAAAACCGCGCCGCGTCCCCCGCCAGCGCGAGGACTAATTCCTCCGGTTCATCCCCCAGAAAAATCGCCGCCCGCGACAGGCTGTTGTGAATCGCCGGCCGCTCGACACTCGGCAACGGAAACCGTGTACGGCGGTTTTCGTGGTCAATCCAGACCACCTCGTCAGCGTCGAACGCCAGCCGATGCGCCAGCGAATGGCTCCAGCCAA
>NZ_CAXAOQ010000083.1:0-1129 GCF_963970575.1 Pseudomonas sp. EA_65y_Pfl2_P74 | reverse complement strand
TTGGCTGGAGCCATTCGCTGGCGCATCGGCTGGCGTTCGACGCTGACGAGGTGGTCTGGATTGACCACGAAAACCGCCGTACACGGTTTCCGTTGCCGAGTGTCGAGCGGCCGGCGATTCACAACAGTCTGTCGCGGGCGGCGATTTTTCTGGGGGATGAACCGGAGGAATTAGTCCTCGCGCTGGCGGGGGACGCGGCGCGGTTTTATCACTTTCGCGCTGGCCGGCTGACAGCGATCAGTGATGCGTATGACAACCGTCTGACGGTGCATAGGGATCGGTCTGACAGGGTTCAGCGATTGGATAACGGGGCGGGTCGTTCTCTGTTATTGCGCTACGACCGTCAGCACCTGATCGGCATCGATTACCAGTCGTTTCAACAGGCTGAGTGGAAGACTGAACACACCCTCGTCAGCTACTGCTACGACGCCTATCAGCACCTGATCGAAGCGACTAACGCGGCCGGAGACAGCGAGCGTTACGACTACGACGATCTGCACGTCATCCTGCAGCGCCAACTGACCGGTGGGGCGAGCTTCTTCTGGGAGTGGCAAGGGGCCGGCAAGGCTGCCCGTTGTGTCCGGCACTGGGCGTCGTTCTCGCAGATGGACACCCGCTACGTCTGGAATGACGACGGCAGTGTCGCGGTGCATTACGTCGACGGCACCGAAGAAACCTACGTCCACGACGACCGCGCACGGCTGGTGCGCAAGCTCGAGGCCGATGGCGGTGAGTATTTAAAGGCTTACGACGATGGCGGCCGGCTGATCGCCGAGCAGGACCCGCTCGGCGCGGTCACCGAATACCGCTACGACGAAGTCGGACGGCTGATCGCGCTGATTCCGCCGGATGATGCGCCAACGTCCTACGAGTACCGCAACGGTTTCCTGCACCGCCGCTCGCGTGGCGAAGCACTGTGGACCTGGCGGCGCAATGCCCAGGGCGATGTCATCGAGGCGGTCGATCCCGACGGCCACGTCACCCATTACCACTACGACGCCTGCGGGCAGTTGCTGTCGATCCGCTACCCGGACACCAGTCGGCATGTTTTCGTCTGGAACAACCTCGGCCAGTTGATTGAAGAAACCCTGCCCGACGCTGGCGTGCGGCGCTTTGCCTACGACGCACT
>NZ_CAXAOQ010000081.1:0-1183 GCF_963970575.1 Pseudomonas sp. EA_65y_Pfl2_P74 | reverse complement strand
GTGGGAGATTCTATGGTTCATGCCTAGCCCCTAAACCGCTTTAGGTGAGTATTCGCTCTGGTTTTTCAACAGAGCAAATACCACCCGGGCAAGCTTGCGGGCTAGTGCGACCAGTGCTTGGGTAGTGCTCAATCCGCGCCCTCTCAAAGCCTCATAAAATCCTTTCCACGCCGAGGTTCGGCTCGCCGCCATTGCGGCGTTGTGCAGCAATCGACGCGCCTCTGAGTCGCCTCGTTTGGTCAGGCAGCGGCGGCCTTTCTTTTTACCTGAGTCCGATATGCGCAGATCCAGGCCTAGAAAAGCGATGAAAGCGTCGGCGTTTCTGAAGTCCCCACGCTGAAAGGATGCGAGCAAGCGGGCACCGGTCAACGTACCTATGCCTTCTACTTTCATGCAACGCTTGAGCTGAGCGCCTAAACCGGCTTCGTCTATCTGCGTCAGGATCGTTTTCTCCAGCAGGATTTCCAGTCTTTGCATGGCGTTTATCTGATTTTTGAAAGCGGTTTTGAGCAACGGCTCATTCTCCCAGCTCTGCTTGAGGCTGACACGAGCCTGGACCAAAGCCGCACGACGCCGGAAAAGACTGATAAGTCGGCAATACAAGGGCGGCGGCGGTGTCCAGGGGCGTAAGTGGTCCCCTTCGTTTGTCAGATAACGGGCCAGTAATCGGGCATCCAGCGCATCAGTTTTAGCGCGAACGTTCACGCCTTTGCGGTAATGGCTGAGCTCATAACCGCCAACCATATAGATCACGTAACCAGCGGCATGCGCCAGATCGGCAAACTCCTGATGATAGATATTGGTGGCTTCGATAGCGATTGCCACTGGTTTGGCAACGGTTTTGAGCCATTTCTTGATCGCCGCTTTGGTATTGGAGATTGTCTCGAGCTGATCTGATTCGGCGTGATAAATCACCAGTTCGTCCTTGGCGACATCAACCCCGATGATCGACTGAGTAGTAGCGACGGGCATTGCCATGAGAAATCCTCCGGGCTAAGGTTTGAACACTTGAAGGGTTCACCCAGAGGCGCAGGCTTGTTCCTATCGTCGGTCTAGGCCAGATGCATTCTTTATCGGCGCTTGGGTGAAAGGAGGAGGGTGAAATCTCCCACGGTCTGTACTGCGCTAACAGTCAGAATCGAGCCTTGTCCCTCCTCCTCCCTTCAAGTCCTACCATACAAGC
>NZ_CAXAOQ010000080.1:0-1185 GCF_963970575.1 Pseudomonas sp. EA_65y_Pfl2_P74 | reverse complement strand
AAGGGATGTTCGCGCCGGCCAATGAAACCCACTTTGCCCTGACCATCGAAGGGCTCTCCGCCGATTTTCAGGTGTTTACCCTCACCGGCCGAGAAGCCATCAGCCAGCCCTTTGTCTTCGAGGTGGAACTGGTCAGTGAAAAACCGTCGCTGGACCTCGAGACCCTGCTGCACAAACCGGCCTTCCTGCAACTGTCGCCCGACGGCAGCGGCATCCACGGCCAGATCTACCGCGCCGCGCAAGGTGACTCGGGCAAGCGCCTGACCCGTTATTCGGTGACCCTGCGCCCGCAACTGGCGTACCTTGCGCACCGGATCAACCAGCGTATCTTCCAGAACCTCAGCGTGCCGAAAATCATCGGTCAAGTGCTGGAAGAGCACGGCATCCAGAGCAACGCCTACGATTTCCAGACCGGTTCGATCTACCCCGAGCGCCTCTACTGCGTGCAATACGACGAATCCGACCTGCATTTCATCCAGCGCCTGTGCGAGGAAGAAGGCATTCACTACCACTTCCAACACAGCGAGGCCGGCCACAAACTGATTTTCGGCGATGACCAGACGGTGTTCCCGAAACTCCAACCCGTGGCCTATCAGCAAGACTCCGGCATGGTCGCCAGCAACCCGGTGATCAAGCGTTTCGACCTGCGCCTGGAAACCCGCACCAGCCGCACCACACGCCGCGATTACGACTTCGAAAAACCACGCCTGACCCTCGAAAGCGAAAACCGTGGCGATGCCCTGCCCGACCTCGAAGACTACGATTACCCGGGCCGTTTCATCGACCGCGAGCGCGGCAAACACCTGGCCAAACGCGCCCTCGAACGCCACCGCAGCGACTTCCAACTGGCTGAAGGCAAGAGCGATCAGCCGTTGCTGGTCAGCGGCCACTTTTTGGCCCTGACCGAGCACCCAAAAGCCAAGTGGAACGACCTGTGGCTGCTGACCGAAGTGCTGCACGAAGGCAAACAGCCGCAAGTGCTCGAAGAATCGGTGACCAGCGACACCACCGCACTCAAAGACGATTTCCACCAGGGCTACCGCAACCGCTTCCAGGCCACCCCGTGGGACGTGCCGAACCGCCCGCCCCTGCGCCACCCGAAACCGCGCATCCTCGGCAGCCAGAGCGCCGTGGTCACCGGCCCCAAAGGCGAAGAAATCCACTGCGACCAATACGGCCGCGTCA
>NZ_CAXAOQ010000079.1:0-1214 GCF_963970575.1 Pseudomonas sp. EA_65y_Pfl2_P74 | reverse complement strand
CAACCAGCCTCATTTCAACCTGACCGTCGATGGCGTGGAAACCGATTTCCAGGTCTTGTCGTTTACCGGCCGGGAGGCACTTAACACCCCCTTCGAATTCGAGCTGGAACTGGTCAGCGAAAAGGCTTCGATCAACCTCGAAAGCGTGCTGCACAAACTGGCGTTTCTTCAGTTGTCACCGAGCGGCAGTGGCATTCACGGGCTGGTCTACAGCATCGCCCAGGGCGAGGCGGGCAAGCGCCTGACGCGCTACAAGATCTCCCTGCGCCCGCAACTGGCGTACCTCGCGCACCGAGTCAATCAGCGCATTTTCCAGCAGATGACCGTGCAGCAGATCATCAGCCAGGTGTTGGAAGAGCACGGCATCCTCGCCAGCGATTACCACTTCCAGCTGAGCGCGATTTACCCAGAGCGCATCTACTGCGTGCAGTACGACGAATCGGATCTCGATTTCATCCAGCGCCTGTGCGAGGAGGAGGGGATTCACTACCACTTTCAGCACACCGCCAGCGGCCACAAACTCACCTTCGGTGATGACCAGACGGTGTTCCCCAAACTGGCGCCCGTGGCCTATCAGCAAGACTCCGGGCTGGTCGCGGACAAACCGGTGGTCAAGCGTTTCGGCCTGCGTCTGGCCACGCGCACCAGCCGTACCACACGGCGCGATTACGACTTCGTCAAACCGAAGATCGAGCTGGAAAGCGATGCCAAAAGCAGCGCCCAACCCGATCTTGAGGACTACGACTACCCGGGCCGTTTCGTGGATCGCGACCGTGGCAAGCACCTGGCCAATCGGGCACTTGAACGTCATCGCAGCGACTATCGACTCGCCGAAGGCAACAGCGATCAGCCTATCCTGGTCAGCGGGCATTTCCTCGCCCTGACCGAACACGCCAATCCGACGTGGAATGACCTGTGGCTGCTCACCGAAATCTTCCACGAAGGCAAGCAGCCGCAGGTGCTGGAAGAGTCGGTGACCAGCGACACCACTGACCTGAAGGACGATTTCCACCAGGGCTATCGCAACCGCTTCAGCGCGATCCCGTGGGACGTCCCCTACCGTCCGCCGCTCGATCACCCGAAACCCAAAGTCCTCGGCACGCAAAGCGCCGTGGTCTGCGGCCCGGAAGGCGAAGAGATCTACTGCGACCAGTATGGCCGGGTCAAGGTGCAGTTCTTCTGGGATCGCGAAGGCAAGCACGATGACATGACCA
>NZ_CAXAOQ010000078.1:0-1253 GCF_963970575.1 Pseudomonas sp. EA_65y_Pfl2_P74 | reverse complement strand
TGTAGTGGTCAACTAATTCCGGACACCTCGATAGGTGATTTTGACGCCATCGCCCGTTCGTAAACGGTCGGTGGCAGATATCCCAGTTTCGAGTGCAGTCGTTCGTTGTTGTAAAACCCAACGATGTACTCAGTGATGTCGCGTATCGCCTCGGTATGGTTGGCGTAATCACGTCGCCATACCCGCTCCATTTTCAAGCTCAGGAAGAAGCGCTCCATCACTGCGTTATCCCAGCAGTTACCTTTACGGCTCATGCTCTGCTGCATGTCACTTCTTGCCAGTAGCGCTCTGTAGCTCGCACTCGCGTACTGGCTGCCGCGATCCGAGTGGGCGATCAAGCCGGGTGGCGGTTGACGTTGAGCAACTGCCAGCTGCATTGCACTGCACACCAGTTCAGCCGGCATGTTCGGCGCCATTGACCAGCCCACTACCTTGCGTGAGAACAAGTCCAGCACCACAGCCAGATACAACCAGCCACTACGGGTTCGAATGTAGGTAATGTCTGCTACCCAAGCCTTGTTCGCCGCCTCGGGTTCAAATTGGCGGTTCAATACATTTTCAGCAATCGGCAGGTCATGTTTGCTGTCGGTGGTGTGCACAAATTTACGCTTCCACGCCGAACGCAGGCCGTTGACGCGCATCATGCGGCGAATCTTGTAAATGCCTACTTCCATACCCTTTGCGCGTAACGCTTTACGCAATGGGCGACTGCCATAACAGCCGCCACTTTCAGCAAACGACGCCTTGAGTTGCAGAGCAACGGGGCAGATCGATGCAGGAGCCTCAGCGCGCTTGTTGGCCTCGTAGAAGCCGGATCGACTAACCCCCAACAAACGGCACACATACGCCACCGAATAAGCCTTCTGTTGCAGCTGCCGAACCAAACGGTACGTTACTTCAGCTCGCGGGCAAAGAAGGCGGTGGCTTTTTTTAATACATCGTTATCCATCTTGAGCTGACGGTTTTCTTGCTCCAACTGGCGAATACGCTGTTGCTCTGAGGTCAGCGGCTTGCCGATCCCGGCTTGCCCCAACTTCTCGGCCTCATACTGTTGTACCCAACGTCGAACGGCCGTATCACCAATATCAAGATCACGACAAACCTGTGAAACACTCAGGCCTTGGTCCTTAATCATCTTTACAACTTCCAGCTTGAAGCTGTCGTCGAATACTTTGCGTTTGTCGGTCATGGAGAGCTCCTCAATAGGTGTATTTTCCACCTATCGGGGTGTCCGGGGAAATTAGACCACTGCA
>NZ_CAXAOQ010000077.1:0-1320 GCF_963970575.1 Pseudomonas sp. EA_65y_Pfl2_P74 | reverse complement strand
TTCGTGCGCCAGCGCGTAACGCACCGGCACCACAAACAGTTCGGGCTGACTGGCGGGACACGGATGCACCGTGCAACTGATATCAGCGTGTGGCTGGGCTTTGGCCTCGCGTTCGGCCTGAGCGGCCACGTCGACCATGGCCAGTTTTTCGGCGCTCATCGGGCGAAGTCCTTGTCGGTCAGCAATTGGTGCGTCAATGCGCTGTTGAGGTTGTCCAGACGCTGGTGCGGCAACACTCGGGGTTCGTCCAGCAAACGCCGGTAGGCGCCGTGCTCGGCACCATCGGGAAAGTCAGTGCCCAGCACTGTGAAGAAACGCGCCCAGCGCAGGACTTCATCGACGGCACTGAAGCCCCGCCGTGCAGCACTGGCCTGACACTCCATGGCCCATTGCTGCAAAGCTGTCGAATCCATTGTGTTGAGGTATTGGGGGAAATAGCGTTGACCGTGCTCGATCAACTGTCTGGCAAAAGACTGGCGCTTGGCCGCGTTCAGGTGATCGAGTTGTTCCGCCGTCAGCACCAGCCAGGGCTTGTGCGCATACGGGATCGCGGGGTGCTCGGTTTGCTGATTGATCTGTGAATCCGGCAGACGAATCAGCCGTACTGGCCCCATCAGTCGATCACGCTCAGGCGAGGGCAAATCCTTCAGCCACAACGCGGTAATACGCGGGTCGTAGAAACGAAAGAAAACCGTCGCCCCCCCGTCAACCCGCGCGTGGATCAGGCCGCGCAAATGCGCCAGCACTTGATCTTCGACGGCCTCAGACTCCAGCCAGATGCCCGCCGTTGCGCTCCACTCCTGCCAAAAAACCGTTGCCAACGGGCTATCGGGGGTCACACCGATCAGCACGGGGCCGGCCTTTTCCAAAGCGCTGTAGGCGGTACGCTGATAAAGCGAGTGAACAGGCGCGCCGCCCGTCAGCTCGAACAGGCGATCCGAAAGTTTGTCGATCTGGATTCGATCCAGCAACAGATAAGCCCGACTCATGCGTTCACCTGCGCCAGTTTTTCGCACGCGGCGCAGACTGAAGCGGCTTGCTCTGCGGCCTGAGCCAGCGCGGCTATTTGCGTGGTGATGGACAGCGCGATCAGCGCCTGTGGATCTTCGGGCGCTGCCGCCAACGCTGTCTGCGCCGTGACACCCACCACTGGCGCGCCGCCCTCGACGATAGCGACGCTGCTGAAGATCCCCCCCGAATTGATGACGATGTGATGACCGCCAGCACTCAGCGTCAGGCTTGTCCCGGCATCAATCACCACTTGGCTCGCGGTAACCCGCGCATGCGGCCCGGCCTGAATCACCAGCGTTCCATCCGCCG
>NZ_CAXAOQ010000076.1:0-1444 GCF_963970575.1 Pseudomonas sp. EA_65y_Pfl2_P74 | reverse complement strand
GCAAGACGTGAGCGTGAACCATGGTTGCTGGCCAGCAATTTAGTTCAGAGCGAGTGGAATCCGGCAAAGATCGTGGCGGTTTACAAACGACGCATGCAAATTGAGGAAGGTTTCAGAGATGTGAAAAATGAGCACTTGGGATTGGGTCTGAATCTACATCGCAGCCATTGCCTGCATCGTATTGAAATACTGCTGTTGATTGCCGCTCTCGTCAATTACCTGCTCTTTTTAACGGGGCTTCAGGCTCGCCAAAGTAACTTGGAGCGGCGGTATCAAAGCAACAGTCTCAGAGAACGACGAGTGCTTTCATTGTGGCGGCTTGGCTTGGAATACTGGCGTAGGTGCATAGAGTTCGGAGGCAGCGGAGACTGGGAAAAATTGGAGAAAGCTCTGCGCGATGAGGTGCATCATCAGGCGCAGAGCCTGGAGTAGATTTGTGGGGATCCCTCAGGGACAGACCACGTTTTTTTGATAATTACTAAAACGTGATCTGTTCCCACCCCCACTATTGGTCGTATCAAGTACAGTTTTCTCGAGATTTAGCCGACTGTGGAATACGTCCACCCTTTCCGTTTTTTTTCATTTTAGCGATATATTCTTTATAAAGCGGACACGCGTCGGACTTCATACCTATATCCCAATACGCATCTGCCAAATTCAATATTGCAACGACTCTCTCCGGGAATTTTTTATGAATCTCCTGCAAAAGCAAAGCAGCTAAAACGCTATTCTTGTTACGATACAAATAATAGGCATAATCATTTAGCGGCCCGACATTATCATCGGACACTATCAAAGTCAGCTCATACACCAGCTCTTGGGGAATGCTCCTTCTTACTTTGTTACCGCCATCATCGACCCCATAAAACAACTCTCCTTTTTCGCCCTGAGGAAACTTACCAAGGATGTATTTAAAATCTTTCCTGACTTCTGCAAGCTGAGCCTCATCATTCAAAGAACTAAAATTAGGCCCATTTTCAGAGAACTGAGAAAACAGCGTGCAACACGCTATACGCTGAACATCAAACTGCTGCGGAAACAAAGCTTCAATTGGTACCTTCTCACCACCCAAGGTATACTTTTCATCCCTACTAGGTTCAACCCATGTAGATTTTTTATAGAGTACCCAATCTTTCTGCGCAGAGCTCCATCTAAAACTATACTGCGTAAGATCAGTATTACGAGTATAAAAATCCAATAACAACGAGAATTCGCCTGGGAGATAACCCACTGACAGCCCACCATCTCCAAGTTCAAAATCCCCCGAAACTGACTTGTCGCTCCGTAAGCGTCTGGCCAAGTCACCTTCAAAACTCCATCGCCCTTAATCGCCAGGATTTTCATGCGCCAACGAAGCTCTTATCCCAAACCGTTCAAAGCCCAGGTCGTTCAGGAATGCCTTCAGCCCGGCGCCACCGTTTCAAGCGTCGCCATCGCTCACGGC
>NZ_CAXAOQ010000075.1:0-1482 GCF_963970575.1 Pseudomonas sp. EA_65y_Pfl2_P74 | reverse complement strand
CAGGATCCAGGCAACTCGCACTTCACCCACCTGGAAGAAGTGCAGTTCACCTACCGCAAAATCACCTGGACCCACGAAGTATCCGGTACTTCGGGTTCCGATGACTGGCGTGCTCCAGTCGTTTAATCGCGGCTGATGGTTGTACCGTCTCGGCCGGTTTCGCCGGTCGAGGCACATTCACTACTTAAAGAATTTTTCGCCAATAGCCCTTCAACGGGCTGTTGCGCGTCGCAGCATTGCGCGAGGAACAAGGGATGTTCTCACCGGCCAACCAGCCTCATTTCAACCTGACCGTCGATGGCGTGGAAACCGATTTCCAGGTCTTGTCGTTTACCGGCCGGGAGGCACTTAACACCCCCTTCGAATTCGAGCTGGAACTGGTCAGCGAAAAGGCTGCGATCAACCTCGAAAGCGTGCTGCATAAACTGGCGTTTCTTCAGCTGTCGCCGACCGGTACCGGCATTCACGGGCTGGTCTACAGCATCGCCCAGGGCGAGGCGGGCAAGCGCCTGACGCGCTACAAGATCTCCCTGCGCCCGCAACTGGCGTACCTCGCGCACCGGGTCAATCAGCGCATTTTCCAGCAGATGACCGTGCAGCAGATCATCAGCCAGGTGTTGGAAGAGCACGGCATCCTCGCCAGCGATTACCACTTCCAGCTGAGCGCGATTTACCCAGAGCGCATCTACTGCGTGCAGTACGACGAATCGGATCTCGATTTCATCCAGCGCCTGTGCGAGGAAGAAGGTATTCACTACCACTTTCAGCACACCGCCAGCGGCCACAAACTGACCTTCGGCGATGACCAGACGGTGTTCCCGAAACTCGCGCCCGTGGCCTATCAGCAGGACTCCGGACTGGTCGCCGACAGACCGGTGGTCAAACGTTTCGGCCTGCGTCTGGCTACCCGCACCAGCCGCACTACGCGACGCGATTACGACTTCGTCAAACCGAAAATCGAGCTGGAAAGCGACGCCAAAAGCAGTGCCCAGCCAGACTTGGAAGATTACGATTACCCGGGCCGATTCGTTGACCGTGACCGCGGCAAACATTTGGCCAATCGCGCGCTGGAGCGTCATCGCAGCGACTATCGACTCGCCGAAGGCAACAGCGATCAGCCTATCCTGGTCAGCGGACATTTTCTTGCCCTGACCGAACACGCCAACCCGACGTGGAACGACCTGTGGCTGCTCACTGAAATCTTCCACGAAGGCAAGCAGCCGCAAGTGCTGGAAGAGTCGGTGACCAGCGACACCACGGACAACAAGGACGATTTCCACCAGGGCTACCGCAACCGCTTCAGCGCGATCCCGTGGGACGTGCCTTACCGTCCGCCGCTCGATCACCCGAAACCGAAAGTCCTCGGCACGCAAAGCGCCGTGGTCTGCGGCCCGGAAGGCGAAGAGATCTACTGCGACCAGTATGGCCGGGTCAAGGTGCAGTTCTTCTGGGATCGCGAAGGCAAGCACGATGACATGACCA
>NZ_CAXAOQ010000074.1:0-1487 GCF_963970575.1 Pseudomonas sp. EA_65y_Pfl2_P74 | reverse complement strand
TGATCTGGTCGGCGGCGTTGTACTGCGCATCAAGCAACACGGGCTGCCATTGGCTCTGGCCGCTGATCAACAGTTGTACCTGCCGAAGGTGCCCGGCCAGGCCGTAGCGCGAGCGTCGCCGATGGCCGCCGGCGTCGGTCTGCTCGAGCAGCGCGCCGAGCGGGCTGAACACATGGTGAGTGGTGAACGGCTCACCGTCGTGGAACGTGCGGGTTTCGCTCAGCGGCTGGCCGGTCAGGGAAAAGCTGTCTGTGAGCAACGAACCGGAACGGTCTTTCTGTTCCTGCAATTGGCCGCGACGGTTGTATCCGGCTTCGGCCGAGGCGTCGGAATAGGTGAACACATCGACATCGACCTCGCCATTTTCCTCGACGGCCACGAGCCGCAGTTGTTCATCGAAGCACGTGCGCCAATGGCTGCCGCGCTGATCCCACCTGCGCAAAGGTTCACCGGCCAGCCCTGGCAGCACCACACGCCAGCCGCTATCCACGCTGTCGATAAGCACCGCATTGCCATTCAACGAATAAACAGTTGCCGTGTTCGCCATGGACAAGCGCGGGTCGCGTTGCGTGATCAGACGCCCGGCTAAATCGTGTTCCTGGCAGATCACCAGGGTGCTTGACGTGTTGCCTGCCATGCTTCGCAGGTAGGCGACCTTGCGGACTGGCAGGCCTCGTCCGTCAATCACTGTCAGGGAGGGCGTGCGTGAATGCATGGTTTCAGTGACCGTTTTTAAACTTGGTGAGCAAGGTGTTTCCCGGCTTTTTTGATGCAAGATGCCGTTGTCTTGCTTTGTACAGATTGTCAGTGGTCCCCATCTCTTTGTATCGCGCAAGTCCGGCCTGAGCCTGTGCGATGTTGGCGAGTACGGCTCGGTTTTTCTGTTGCAAGCCAGAGCGCGTAATGATGGCCAGCGTTTCGCTGGAAGTATTGGCATTGACATTCGGGAGCACATTGGCAGGCGAAACACTGTCAACGCCCAATGCGTCAAAAGCGTTTTCCGCCCATGCAGACCGTTGTTCGATGGCCGCTTTCCAGTCGCTGAGCATTTTTTCGATCTTTTCAATTTTCACCGGGTCAAGCCGGTTCTTGATGTCTTGTGCTTCCTGCGCCCGACTTCCCATATTAAGCGCGCCGGGAATAATCCCCACCACTGACCCGAATACCCTGTTCATTAAAAATAATGGGTTGAATAACGAATTGAGTGCCGGATGCAGCACTTCGCTCTTGAAGTCTTTCCATGAATTGATTTCCTTGACGGGGGCCTCGATCCCCAGGCTTTGATCAATCGCGCTGACGGACATTTGCGAGGTCTGCGGGATCAAAGGCCCGACTTGCAGGCCGATATGGTTTGCCACCGGCCCCCGGTGTCAGGATAGTTGTCGCCTCTCCGGTTTTTCCAAAAAAAGCATATCGGGGGCGGAAAGAGACTGGTCGTGCCGTACTATTCACCTGAACGCAGAGCCGCATTACTTAAGATGCTGCTT
>NZ_CAXAOQ010000073.1:0-1548 GCF_963970575.1 Pseudomonas sp. EA_65y_Pfl2_P74 | reverse complement strand
CTGGCCAGACAAGAAACTGGGAGCCGATGGGCACTGTGATGTTGAACCCGGATCGGCAGCAGCAGACCGAGAAAAGAGCGGCATAGTTAGACGGCGACGCGACAACAACCTTGAAAAACGCCGCCGGCTCAAGGATGGCCCCAGCGACATCACCCCCGATGTTGCCACCGACCAACGATGAAGGTTTCAACACGTTCGGTTTCACTTCAAGTGCTGGAAACAGGGTGTCAAATTGGGTGCCGCCCAAAGATCCACCTTCATAACCGACAATACCTCTGACGGTTTCTCCCGCCAGATTCACCGCCATGTTCAGTGCAACATTTTGATTAATGATGTTGTGTAGTTGCCATAGTACTTCCTCGGAGTGCCCTTCTACGGCGGAAGCAAACGCCGAATACAGCATGATCACGCTTTCTGCCCGCGTGTTACCGTCCGGATCGATAAAACGGACCGGGTTATTCCCCACGAATGCATATAAATTCAGACCATCCGCCTGCTCTGCGTCGGTGCTGATCCAGCGCTGCAAGCACGGCGCGTAATAGCGTGCGCCGTAGTAATACAAACCGCTGACGTCCATTTCCTTGCCCGAATAGCGGATGAAGCGGTACGTGGTTTCCGAGTTCGGTGCCATCCACGCGGTTTCGCCAAAGGGGTAATAGCCTTCCTGGCTGATCATGACGGCGTCTTGATCCAGTTCCATCACGCTGGAACCGAGATGATCTTCGAGGTTGTAACGCATTTGGTCATTGGCGATTTCATCGATTTTTTTCGCTGCCCAATGCAGGCAGCGGGCGTTGCCGAGCGTGATGACGTGCAGTTCTTCACCGCTGTCGCGGGTGCGGATTTCAAGCCCGGGCAGATAGCGCACCTGGTGGAAATGTTCGGCGTTGGCAGCGAAGGTTTCGTGGCGCTTGAACACGCGCATACCCTGGCTGTAACCGTAGTACTCGGCATCATTGGAACCGCCATCGCGCTGGACCAGGATCACGCTTTCCAGCTCATCGCGGGCATTCCAGAGCAGTGGCTGGCCCGGTTGCACGGTCAGTTGATTGCCGTGGCGATCGAACAAAGTGTCGAAATCCGGCGGCTCGTCGCCGGTTTTCCAGCGTTCCCCGCGATTGCTCTTCAGATCGATGAACATTTGCCGGGTCGAGTTGTTGCCGGCGCGTACGTGACACAGTTCGATCAGGTTGCCACCGTTGTCGTACTGGTAGGTCTGGGTGTAGTTGAGGCGATTGTTCGGGTCGCCCGGTTGCGGCAGGCCGGGAATGTCCGGTGGCGGGGCGTCGTCGTAGCCGGTGGCGCTGGTCAACCGATAGAGCGAGTCGTAGGTGAAGTTGCGGTGGCCATCGATCAACTGATTGGCGAAGTAACGTGGTTGAAAGGCGTGGTCTTCGATGCGGGTGATATTGCCGACGGGATCGTAGAAATATTCGAGGTCTTGCAGCACTGCGCCGGTGTCTTTGCGACTGGACTGAGTGTGCAGACGACTGTCTGCCGGGTCGTACGTCCAGCGACTGAGGACAAGATTACCGGCCTGCTGCTCGA
>NZ_CAXAOQ010000072.1:0-1676 GCF_963970575.1 Pseudomonas sp. EA_65y_Pfl2_P74 | reverse complement strand
GTAAGCGTCTGCCCAACTCACGTTGCGTAAGTCAGACAGATACCCACTGATGCGGCAGCAGTTGGTCGATCTCACTCGCCCGTTGCGTCGGCAACCGCGTCAGCACATCTTTGAGATAGGCATACGGATCGTGCCCATTCATGCGCGCCGACTGGATCAAGCTCATGATCGCCGCCGCCCGTTTGCCGCTGCGAAGCGATCCGGCAAACAACCAATTCGAACGGCCAAGCGCCCACGGTCTGATCTGGTTTTCGACTGGATTGTTGTCTATGGGGACAGCGCCATCATCCAGGTAGCGCGTCAGCGCGATCCAGCGTTTAAGGCTGTAATCCAAGGCTTTGGCCGTCGCTGATCCGTTGGGCACAAGATCGCGCTGGGTCAACATCCAGTCGTGCAGTGTTTTTGCCAACGGCGCTGCTTTTTCTTGCCGTATTCGGCGGCGATCCTCATCGCTCATGTCCCGCGCTTGGCGTTCAACTTCGTACAGGCCACCAATCGAGTGCAGCGCCTGTTCGGCCAGCTGACTTTTATTCGCCACGTGCAGATCGAAAAACTTGCGGCGGGCGTGGGCCATGCAGCCGATTTCGATCATGCCTTTCTCGAAGCCAGCTTTGTAGCCAGCAAAGTCGTCGCACACCAGCTTGCCGTTCCATGAGCCGAGGAAGTTACGTGCATGCTCACCTGCCCGGCTCGGGCTGAAGTCATAGACCACGGCCTTGAGCACCGAAAACGGCGTGGTGCAGTAAGCCCATACATAAGAACGGTGAGTTTTCTTCTGTCCGGGCGCAAGCATCTGCACCGGCGTCTCGTCGGCATGGACGACTCGTTGGGCCAAAACGGCTTCTCGCAAGGCATCAACCAGCGCCTGAAGCTGCACACCGGTCTGTCCAACCCATTGAGCCAGTGTGGAGCGCGGGATCGCTAAACCGGCACGTCCGAAGATTTTCTCCTGCCGATACAACGGCAAGTGGTCAGCGAACTTCGCCACCATCACATGGGCCAGCAGACCTGCGGTTGGGATGCCTTTGTCGATCACTTGGGCCGGTACTGGTGCCTGGATCAGTGTTTCGCACTGACGGCAGGCCCATTTCCCACGCACATGCTGTTCGACGGTGAACACGCCTGGCGTGTAATCCAGTTTCTCGCTGACGTCCTCGCCGATGCGCTGAAGTTGGCAACCGCAAGTGCACTGAGTGTTTTCTGGTTCGTGATGAATGACGGTACGTGGAAACTGCGACGGCAGCGGCGCGCGCTTTGGCTTTTGGCGCGCTACTTCTGGAGCAGGAGTCGGAAGCAGTGCCGTCAGCTCGGCGTCGATAGCCTCAAGATCGGTGTTAAGAAGATCGTCGAGCAAGCTGCCTTGCTCAGGACTGATCTGCTCGCTGCGCTTGGCAAACCGGTGCCGCTTGAGGATCGCGATCTCGTGGGTCAACTGTTCGATGATGGTTTGATCGCGGTGGTTCTTTCTGCCCATGGTGTCGACCTTCGACATCAACTGCGCAGCGAGTGCACGCAGTTGGTCGGGGGTCATGTGGTCGAGGTTTGGCATAGAAGTCATGCCGTGGATTTTACCAAAGCCGACCGCGTGCGACAGCGTGTTCTGGGTTTAATTACAGCTTTTTAAAGGATCGTGATTGCACCGCCAGCGCCAACGCGCTGCCAAGGCAAACCAAGTA
>NZ_CAXAOQ010000071.1:0-1908 GCF_963970575.1 Pseudomonas sp. EA_65y_Pfl2_P74 | reverse complement strand
GTCTGGCCAGACAAGAAACTGGGAGCCGATGGGCACTGTGATGTTGAACCCGGATCGGCAGCAGCAGACCGAGAAAAGAGCGGCATAGTTAGACGGCGACGCGACAACAACCTTGAAAAACGCCGGTTCACTTACTGGCTTTTGCGTTGGGTTTTTGGGCGGTTCTGACTCGTGGAGCGGCGTTTAGCCGCTTGGTTGCAGGCTCAGGGGATGCCGGGCGCGTTTTGCTCGCCGACAATCTATGGGGTATTTCTGCTTTGGTTCTGCTGGTGACGGGTGGGATGCGCGCCTTTGGTGGCTATGAAAAGGGCACTGACTACTACCTGCATCAGCCGCTCTTCCATTTGAAAATGACACTGTTTGTGCTGATTTTGCTGATAGAGCTCTCGCCGATGATCACGTTGGTCAAGTGGCGGATCTCGTTAGTGCGAGGTGCGGCGCTCGATACTGGCCGTGCAAAGCTGTACGCACGAATCAGTCATGTCGAGGCGTTGTTGTTGGTGCTGATGGTGGTGGCGGCCGCAGGTATGGCGCGTGGCGTGACGTTGGATTAGGCGGGCGAATTCTCTGCGCTCTATCGGAAACGTCCGACAGCCAGCCTTGGGAATGGCAGGTAGTATCGCTCGGCAACAGAGGATAGGGGCGGCAAGGAGCTGGAGTGAGGAGTTATGTGTCAGGCGCCGTGCCCAGCGAGTGGGGAGCGGATAGCAGTACGGCGCGTGAATCTTTAGCCAGTCATTACACGGGGCAAACGAACTGGCTACTGACTGCGAAAGCGGCTCAGGGCGTTTGTGGCTTGTCCGGGGCGGTCAGGCCAGCCTGGATGCGCTGGTAAATTTCTTCACGGTGCACCGCAACGTTTTTCGGGGCGTTGATGCCGATGCGGACCTGTTGGCCGCTAACGCCGAGGATGGTGATCGTAATGTCATCACCAATGTTTATGCTTTCACCGACTTTGCGGGTGAGTATCAGCATGGTCTTCTCCTTGATTGCTTTGTAGGGCACCTGATTCAGACAGTGCAGAGGTCGGTGGTACGTATAGATTAGTGCGAAGTCTCACGGTTTGGGTGCATCTTTCTGACGCGCAGATGTGGCATTAATTCCCAGGGCGTAACTATACAGAGGCTGCAATCATCAATCTCGTTGTTTTGTGCCCATTTTGCGGGGCTCGCGAAGTATTTATGAATGTTAAGATCACCGCTTTGAGATTTTCGAGGAAAGCGTTGTGCGCAAATGGGTCTGGATGGTCGCGGCACTGGTATTGGCTGGATGTGGTGAAGGCAAAAGTGTGGACACACAGAAGCCCAAAGTGGCAGTCGCAACAGCGCCTGCGGAGTCCTCTGCCCTGCAGTGGGATCTTGAGGTGCGCGGTGAAACGCCTCAGGCCGTCAGCGATTTGAGCGGCTGGTTGATCGAGCACGCGTTCGTTCCGACGGTCATCAAGGACGGTAGCGGCAAAACGCGAATTCTGATTGGCCCTTTCAACTCCCAGGCCGAGGCAGAGGCGCGAAAGGTGCTGGTGGATGCTGCCTTGGTGAAGGCCAAAAAGCAGAATGTTGAGTCAGTGTTGGTTGAGCATCCTCTGACGCCTTAAGCGATTCATTCGACGGAGCTGCTTGGCGGGCGATCGAGCTGGCTGATGTCGACATGTAAGAGGACAACCTTGGGGAAATCGTCGGTGCCTGCACTGACGGGTTTTGCGGCTGAGTTGCCTCGGGCTCTTCAGTGGTGATGAGTTAATTTGATGGGCTCTTGGCGATACAGCAATACTGCCAGTTAACCATGTCTAGTCCTGAAATAGGTTTACACCTATCTCACCCTAACGCCCGATGCACTGCATCGGGCGTTTTGTATTTTAAGGACAGGTGCGGGCGCTCTTGGTTGTAGATCAAGACCGCTTCCCGCACC
>NZ_CAXAOQ010000070.1:0-2121 GCF_963970575.1 Pseudomonas sp. EA_65y_Pfl2_P74 | reverse complement strand
GCCTGGAAGGCGTTGACGTTTTTGCGGCAGATGAGTTAGGGATTGCAGTGGCTAACGTCTCGGCCAATGGAGGCAACGCGGACTCCGTTGCGGAACATGCGGTGCTTTTGATATTGGCGTTGCTTCGAAATCTGACACAAGCTCAACTTAATGTGCGCAACGGTGTATTAGGCGCGCCATCAGGGGGGATGTTGGCAGGACGTACAGTTTGCCTTTACGGCTTGGGAGCGATTGCATTGCCGCTGGCTCGTCGCCTCAAATCTTTTGACGTCAACTTGATCGGCCTGACGCGGCAGTTCAGTGCTACAAAGATGGCAGAATTTGGCTTGGATGAATGTTACTCGCTCGACCAAAAAGCGGCCTGCCTAAAACGGGCTGACATATTGGTCATCTGCGCCCGCCTTACTCCCGAAACCCGCAATAGCATCGGTGCCGATGAACTTTCTTCTCTCCCCTCTGGAGCATTGCTTATCAACGTGGCGCGTGGAGGTCTCGTTGAAGAAGCTGCGTTAATTGGAGCACTTCATTCGGGGCACTTTGGGGGGGCAGGGATTGATGTTTACTGGCGGGAACCCATAGATACTCAGCATCCGCTTTTGCAAATGAGTAACGTAGTCGCAACTCCCCATATTGCTGGCATCACACTCGACTCACTCACAGATATCGCAGCAGGCGTTGCGGCCAATATCAATCGCCTGCGCGCGGGTTTGCCCCTGGTAGGGTTGGCGAACCCTCAAACTACCGAATGATTCAGCTAGCAGAGCCTATGTCTGATGAAAACCATCAAGCCGTTAGGGCATAAGTCAACTTACTACTTCCCCTAAGCGCTCCTTATGGTATGCATGCGACCACGTAGTGAAAGAGGTTTATATGAGTTCTCTAATAAAACACACGCATATGAATATTGCTGAGTTAAACCAAGGTAGCCATTTTGTAGAATTGAACGGCATCAGATTACACTACCGGGTGAAAGGGATTGGCCCACTATTGGTTGTTGTTTCTCCTGGGTGGGGTATCGGAAGCCTTTATCTGCAACATGGCCTGGATTTCCTGACGGAACGGTTCAGAGTAGTGTTTGTGGATACCCGCGGCAGCGGCTTATCTGGGCGCCCGAGTGACCCGGCCATGATGGGCAGCGACCAAATGGCTGATGACTTGGAAGCTCTGAGATCGTACCTAGGGCTCTCCACTGTTGTTTTGCTGGGCCACTCAAATGGCGGAGCTATTGCGCTGTCCTTTGCCCAACGATACGCCGAACGGGTCAGTAAATTGGTACTGATTGATAGTCAATTATTTGGGTTTGCTGCAGCAGAAGACACTCATCGTTTCCTCTCCAATCGGGCCGAGGATCCGGACTACTCAAACGCAGTGGAACTGGTTAATGATTTTTTTACAGGGAAGGGCAGGCAGCCAATGACCGATGACGAACTCACAGAGTTTGTTGGGAATGTCCTTGCGCTGTATTTGAATAGTCCAAGCAAAAATCTCTCCACTGCGCGCCAGCAGCTATCAGGGAAACCTATCTCTTTTTTTGCGTTCGTCAATCAAAATGCCGCTGACGCCGTCGCGCATAATGACCAGACAGTTTCGCTCCGTTTAATAAAGGCACCCGTGCTAATCGTCAGCGGCAGGCATGACTGGATCTGCCCTGTCGCCGTTGCAGAACGGATTCACGAAGATATTGAAAACTCCATTCTCGAAATATATGAGGAAAGCGGACATTTGCCGTGGATCGAAGAGCCGCTCAAATTCCAGTCTCAAATTTTCCGCTTTCTCTCGATCAGTTGAAGCTTGGATTTAAGTTTTGAGTTGAATATCATGCGAAGGGTGGGGGGCATATTTTTGCCGACGCGTGTGATCGAGCCACGCGGGACTGCGATCCTCGACTGCTTATCTTCAAACATCTTGTAGCTAGTTGCCGACGCAGCGCATTCTCGAGAGAGTAGGGCCATCATACTGATCCAAGCACTATCGAGGGGCTGAAGTAGGCTGGTAGTTACTGTGTTGTTGTTCCTTGCTGGCGAGGAATATGCGGGGCTGCTCACAAAGCGTCGAGTGAGTATCCCTCCAAATGACTCGGATCGCCGCTTAATTGGGCGCTCGAGCGGAGCATCGCCGGCA
>NZ_CAXAOQ010000069.1:0-2580 GCF_963970575.1 Pseudomonas sp. EA_65y_Pfl2_P74 | reverse complement strand
TGTTGGCGCTGATTGAAAACTGACCCACCCTGCCGATTGAAAAATGACCCAGGACGGATTGCTGATTTTTGCCACAGCAATTGTGGATAAGCTTAGCAGCAGTGTTCCGGTTGACGACGCATCGGGCCCCACCGCATGCAGGCATGCGGCAGGGTGTTTACGGTGCAGATCAAAACGGTTCATCGTCCTCGATACCATCTCCGTCCTTGCGCTTTCGTTCCCGTGACTTGATCTTTGTCTGGGCGGCCAAGGTGCTATGTTGCAGGCGGTAGGACTCGTTGCCCGTTTCGACGATGTGGCAGTGGTGTGTCAGCCGATCCAACAACGCGGTGGTCATCTTGGCGTCGCCAAACACACTCGACCATTCCGAGAAGCTCAGGTTGGTGGTGATGACCACGCTGGTGTGTTCGTACAGTTTGGACAGCAGGTGAAATAACAGGGCGCCGCCGCTTTGGCTGAAGGGCAAATATCCGAGTTCATCCAGTATCACCAGGTCTGTGCGAAGCAGTGCCTGGGCGATTCGCCCTGCCTTGCCATCGTACTTCTCACGCTCCAGCAGATTCACCAGATCCACCGTGGAAAAGAAGCGCACGCGTTTGTTGTACGCCGTGATTCCGGATACAGCCAAGGCACTGGCCAAGTGTGTTTTTCCGGTTCCAGGCCCACCGATGAACACCACATTTTGCGCTGTCTCCGTAAACTCCAGGCTGGATAACTCCTTGACCAACCGGGCATCAGCGCAGGAAGCGCTGAAGTCAAAGCCAGCTAAATCACGGTGCATTGGGAGTTTTGCCATGTTCATCTGGTGGTTTACTGAGCGCACCGCTCGATCCGCATGTTCCTGTTGAAGCAGATGTTCCAGCAGCCATTTCGATGAAGCCGTCGACGCTGTTCCTTGAGAGACCAGTTCTTCCCAAGCACTGGCCATGCCGTGCAGGCGCAGTTCTTTGAGTTCCGTCATTAGGTCACGCATTGCGATTCTCCTCATCAGTCGAACGGAGCCGGTCGTAGCGCGCCGTATTGGCAACAGGCGCTACCTTGAGTTGCAAGCTGGTTTCTACGCAGGGAGGAGGTGCGGTGGAGGTCAGGCGGGCAACGACATTGAGGATGTGATCGGCGCTGAGACTTCCCGACTCAAGTACCAGCTCCACCGCCACCAGCACCGGTTCGAGACCGGCGATGGGCACAGCAGCCAGTACCTGCATCATGATTCGATCACCGTTGGTATGACGCCTCAGTCCCCGCTTGAGAAGCAGTAACGGCTTCGGCAGATCGGCAAATGGAGCGCCATTGCGCAATGCACCAGGCTTGCGTTCAATAAGTGGGATGTAGTGCTGCCAGTCAAAACTGACCTGATCTCGATCAAAAAGGCGCTCGTGGCTGGCGATCACCGTTTCGTCAGCGATGACCACGATCCGCGAAGGGTACAAGCGGCTGCTGACCCACTGACCAACACGCTCGCAAGGCACCGAATAACGATTTCTCGACACGCTGATCAGGCAGGTGCTAGAAACACGGACGGTGCGTTCGACGTAGCCATCAAAAGCCGTCGGCATCGGCATCATTTCAACCTGCTCCAGCTCCAGGACTTCTGCCACCGTCAAACCGTTGTATTGCGGATGTATAAGTTCACCCCAGAGCGCACGACAGCGTTGGCCGAGCCAGACGTTCAGCTCCTCGAAGGTATGGAACATGCAGTTTTGAGCATCGAGCCAGATTCGCCTCCGGCTGTCCTGAACGTTCTTCTCGACAATGCCCTTTTCCCAGCCAGAGGCTACGTTGCAGAAATCCGGATCGAACAGGTAGTGCGCGCACATCACGGAAAACCGGGCATTGACCGTGCGACCCTTGCCTTTGTTGACCTTGTCGACAGCCGTTTTCATGTTGTCGTAAATGCCGCGACGCGGCACGCCACCTAATGCTCCGAACGAGCGTGTATGGGCATCGAATAGCATCTCGTGACCTTGGCTCGGGTACGCAACCAACCAGAATGCGCGACTGGCGCACAGCTTCATGTGGGAGACCTGGATGCGTCGAAACAGGCCTCCGATCAGCAGCCCTTCTTCGCTCCAGTCAAATTGAAAGGCTTCACCGAGCGCAAACGTCAGCGGTACAAAAGCGCGTAAACACTTGCCTTGCTCGCCTCGCCACGAGCGTACAAACGCCGTGAGCTGGCTGTAGCCGCCGTCATAACCCTCGGCCTTGATCTGCTCGAAAAGTGCTTTGGCGCTTCTGCGATTGTGCTTTGCCCGGAACGAGTCGGCTTTCAGCGCCTGTTCCAGCGTGTCGTGGAAAGGGCTGAGTTTGTTGAAGGTCGCGCACCGATGGTACGCCGGCTGAGTGACTTCGGGCGCTCTGACCCATTTTCGGATGGTGTTTCTCGACAGCCCGGTACGCTTGGCTATCTGATGCAGCGAGAGCTTGTCGCGGAAGTACATCCGCCGGATTTTCCCCAACATTTCCATGCTGATCACCCTGTGTTCTCCTGCTCAAAAAGTGAGCAGAAGCAGTTGAACACCTGGGTCAGTTTTCAGTCGGCAGAACAGCCTCTACTGGGTCAGTTTTCGGTCAGCGGCAACA
>NZ_CAXAOQ010000068.1:0-2630 GCF_963970575.1 Pseudomonas sp. EA_65y_Pfl2_P74 | reverse complement strand
ATGGGTTCGGTTTCTTGTATTTGTGTGGTGCAAACCAAGTTGCCGACTCATGCAGGCCTCTTCAATATTCCAACTTCTTGATTTTCTGTAAGAAAAATCGGGGATCCCTCAGGGTCTGTCCCCGTTTGTTATAAAGATCTGCTCTTGATGGCATCTCAGATTGTAGGGGTGTTGTCGGCCACTGCACTGGGCGATACAGATCAAGAGTCAATGGATCTGGGCTCTTGGGTTGCCAACAACGCTACGCAGTACAACTTCCTCAATCACCAGGATGTCATCGATCTCGCTGAAGCGGAGAAGACGTGCCGAACGAAAGGAAATTGTGATGAAGTCAAAAAAGAGTTTGATGAGCGCAGCGATGCGAACCGGGAGCGACTGAAAAACTGCAAGCTTGTCGGAAACTGCGCACAAATTAGGGCAGAGATTGATGAGGGCTCCAAAGCACTGGGGACCCTGATCGAGGTAACCGAGAAGGTCAACCCAGGCGGCTCGGATAATGATCTGGCGTATTACTATCAGACCAAAAAGAACGCCACCGACTGGACGACGGCTGGTTTAAACCATTTAGATCAGATTGGTAATCTGTGGGTCAACGACGATGGTTCGTGGTTGACTGAGGCGGGAGTCTATCTAGATCAGACGGGTTTCAATCCATTTGGAATCAACGTTCTGCCTGGCATGCATGGAGCTGGTGAAGGAGGCGGGACCAAGGTAAGGCCACTTGATGACTTGCCTGTCGGAGGCGGTGGTAAAGATAAGCCGAAGCCTACGCCAGAGTGGGATAATCCTGTCACGAGGGTCGATGGAGAGTTTGGCGATCAAAACGCTCCAACGATTAATGTTCCTGCATTTTTTGATACGCCAACGAATGCGCCGAAGTTTATTACCAATGGACGAATCAATATGTCTGATTTGCAGAAGCTGGTTCCGCCTGGTATGCCGGATACGTTCAGACCTTCTGCCACTATTGCTGATGGCAGTAAATTCTCGTACGTTTGGGCAGGGCAGAAAGTTGAAATTAAGTGGCATTCCCCTGATCTCAATGCAGCTGCAAATCATCCTGGATCCAACTCAGGTAGTGGTTGGACTGCGCAGATTAAAATCGGAAAGAAACTGCTTGGGCAAGATGGCAGGCTTTACAGAAAAGTAACCAATGTCACCCATATTCCTGTGGACTTTAAATGATGAAGGCCGTTTCTTATTACTGCTCGCTTCCGGACTCGATGCCTGAAGAAGATGTGACAAAGGAATTTCATGAACTTCTACAAGAAGTACCTGGTTCTGAGCGGTTGAAACATGATTTTCTCCAGGCTCTGTTAGAGCTCAGCGATCGTCAGTGGCACACCTATAAAGGGATGGACCAGCCACTGAAGACTCAGATCGAGAAAATCTTGATCAGTTGGTGGGATGGATACGATTTCGATTTTGCTGAGGGCTCGATCATCGTTGCTGCAATGCTTGGGTTGGTTGAACTTTTTGATTTTATATCAAATCGAAGTGTTGCCGAGCTTTCACCTGAAGTAGCTGTCGAGATTAAAGAGGCAATTGCTGAGCTGGGGGATAATATCGCTGATCCGTATAGTGGTCTGTGATTTGAAGCGACCAATAATCCGCGAATAGGAGTGGCCACATTTAAGCGTCATTCAGAAAGGCGTAGGATGTGATTCCGGATTGAAATCCCGTCAGGCTAAAACAATGAAAACGCCCCGAACACTGTCGGGGCGTTTTCATTTGCCAGACTCAATCAGCAGAACACTCAACGAAACGCCGGCACCACATGCTTGATAAACAACTCCAACGATTTCTTCTTCTCTTCATGCGGCAGGCTGTTATCACACCAGAAACTGAACTCATCCCCCCCCCAACTCCTGGTAATACTTGATGCGCGGAATGATCTCTTCCGGCGTACCAATCATCGCCGTCTTGTGCAAACTCTCCAGCTCAAACTCCGGACGCCCGGCAAACTTCTCTTCCGGGCTCGGTGCGAGGAAGCCATTGACCGGCGTTTGCTTGTTGCCGAACCACGCATCGAAGGTGCGATAGAAACGCGAGATCGCTTTCGCGCCGACTTTCCAGACGTCCGGATTATCAGCGGTGTGCACGTGGGTGTGACGCAGCACCATCAGTTGCGGGCGTGGCACGTCGGGGTTGTTGTCCAGCGCAGTCTGGAATTTGTTTTTCAGGTCGGGGACTTCTTCGTCGCCCTTCGTCAGCGGCGTGACCATCACGTTGCAACCGTTGGCCACGGCGAAGTTGTGCGAGTCCGGGTCGCGGGCGGCGATCCACATTGGCGGGTTGGGCTTCTGGATCGGTTTTGGCACGCTGGTGGAGGTGGGGAATTTCCAGATGTCGCCGTTGTGCGCGTAGTCGCCTTGCCACAGGGCGCGGACCACCGGGACCATTTCGCGCAAGGCCTGGCCGCCGCTGGGTAAAGGGGGACGGTAAAGGGGGACAGACCCTGAGGGATCCCCGATTTTTCTTACAGAAAATCAAGAAGTTGGAGTATTGAAGAGGCCTGCATGAGTCGGCAACTTGGTTTGCACCACACAAATACAAGAAACCGAACCCATGCAAGCCATCCGATTTTTGCACAGAGCGCTCGCTCAAGCACTGCCCTCTATCCATTCTCG
>NZ_CAXAOQ010000067.1:0-2914 GCF_963970575.1 Pseudomonas sp. EA_65y_Pfl2_P74 | reverse complement strand
GGGGTTTCGGAATTTAATCTTGACGATGACCTACTCTCACATGGGGAAACCCCACACTACCATCGGCGATGCATCGTTTCACTGCTGAGTTCGGGATGGGATCAGGTGGTTCCAACGCTCTATGGTCGTCAAGAAATTCGGGTACTGACTCGCGACCTGTTGGCCTCGCTTCAGCAAATTGGGTATGTGACAGCTGTCGGTGTTTTGTGAACATCGAACTTTCGGTTCGTTTCGTCTTCACACACCGCAATCTGGCTTTCAAGCGCAAATTGCTTGGGTGTTATATGGTCAAGCCTCACGGGCAATTAGTATTGGTTAGCTCAACGCCTCACAGCGCTTACACACCCAACCTATCAACGTCGTAGTCTTCGACGGCCCTTCAGGGAACTCAAGGTTCCAGTGAGATCTCATCTTGAGGCAAGTTTCCCGCTTAGATGCTTTCAGCGGTTATCTTTCCCGAACATAGCTACCCGGCAATGCCACTGGCGTGACAACCGGAACACCAGAGGTTCGTCCACTCCGGTCCTCTCGTACTAGGAGCAGCCCCTCTCAAATCTCAAACGTCCACGGCAGATAGGGACCGAACTGTCTCACGACGTTCTAAACCCAGCTCGCGTACCACTTTAAATGGCGAACAGCCATACCCTTGGGACCGGCTTCAGCCCCAGGATGTGATGAGCCGACATCGAGGTGCCAAACACCGCCGTCGATATGAACTCTTGGGCGGTATCAGCCTGTTATCCCCGGAGTACCTTTTATCCGTTGAGCGATGGCCCTTCCATACAGAACCACCGGATCACTAAGACCTACTTTCGTACCTGCTCGACGTGTCTGTCTCGCAGTCAAGCGCGCTTTTGCCTTTATACTCTACGACCGATTTCCGACCGGTCTGAGCGCACCTTCGTACTCCTCCGTTACTCTTTAGGAGGAGACCGCCCCAGTCAAACTACCCACCATACACTGTCCTCGATCCGGATAACGGACCTGAGTTAGAACCTCAAAGTTGCCAGGGTGGTATTTCAAGGATGGCTCCACGCGAACTGGCGTCCACGCTTCAAAGCCTCCCACCTATCCTACACAAGCAAATTCAAAGTCCAGTGCAAAGCTATAGTAAAGGTTCACGGGGTCTTTCCGTCTAGCCGCGGATACACTGCATCTTCACAGCGATTTCAATTTCACTGAGTCTCGGGTGGAGACAGCGCCGCCATCGTTACGCCATTCGTGCAGGTCGGAACTTACCCGACAAGGAATTTCGCTACCTTAGGACCGTTATAGTTACGGCCGCCGTTTACCGGGGCTTCGATCAAGAGCTTCGCGTTAGCTAACCCCATCAATTAACCTTCCGGCACCGGGCAGGCGTCACACCCTATACGTCCACTTTCGTGTTTGCAGAGTGCTGTGTTTTTAATAAACAGTCGCAGCGGCCTGGTATCTTCGACCGGCATGAGCTTACGGAGCAAGTCCTTCACCCTCACCGGCGCACCTTCTCCCGAAGTTACGGTGCCATTTTGCCTAGTTCCTTCACCCGAGTTCTCTCAAGCGCCTTGGTATTCTCTACCCAACCACCTGTGTCGGTTTGGGGTACGGTTCCTGGTTACCTGAAGCTTAGAAGCTTTTCTTGGAAGCATGGCATCAACCACTTCGTCATCTAAAAGATGACTCGTCATCAGCTCTCGGCCTTGGAATCCCGGATTTACCTAAGATTCCAGCCTACCACCTTAAACTTGGACAACCAACGCCAAGCTGGCCTAGCCTTCTCCGTCCCTCCATCGCAATAACCAGAAGTACAGGAATATTAACCTGTTTTCCATCGACTACGCTTTTCAGCCTCGCCTTAGGGACCGACTAACCCTGCGTCGATTAACGTTGCGCAGGAAACCTTGGTCTTTCGGCGTGGGTGTTTTTCACACCCATTGTCGTTACTCATGTCAGCATTCGCACTTCTGATACCTCCAGCAAGCTTCTCAACTCACCTTCACAGGCTTACAGAACGCTCCTCTACCGCATCATCCGAAGATGATACCCGTAGCTTCGGTGTATGGTTTGAGCCCCGTTACATCTTCCGCGCAGGCCGACTCGACTAGTGAGCTATTACGCTTTCTTTAAAGGGTGGCTGCTTCTAAGCCAACCTCCTAGCTGTCTAAGCCTTCCCACATCGTTTCCCACTTAACCATAACTTTGGGACCTTAGCTGACGGTCTGGGTTGTTTCCCTTTTCACGACGGACGTTAGCACCCGCCGTGTGTCTCCCATGCTCGGCACTTGTAGGTATTCGGAGTTTGCATCGGTTTGGTAAGTCGGGATGACCCCCTAGCCGAAACAGTGCTCTACCCCCTACAGTGATACATGAGGCGCTACCTAAATAGCTTTCGAGGAGAACCAGCTATCTCCGAGCTTGATTAGCCTTTCACTCCGATCCACAGGTCATCCGCTAACTTTTCAACGGTAGTCGGTTCGGTCCTCCAGTTAGTGTTACCCAACCTTCAACCTGCCCATGGATAGATCGCCCGGTTTCGGGTCTATTCCCAGCGACTAGACGCCCTATTAAGACTCGCTTTCGCTACGCCTCCCCTATTCGGTTAAGCTCGCCACTGAAAATAAGTCGCTGACCCATTATACAAAAGGTACGCAGTCACCCAACAAAGTGGGCTCCCACTGCTTGTACGCATACGGTTTCAGGATCTATTTCACTCCCCTCTCCGGGGTTCTTTTCGCCTTTCCCTCACGGTACTAGTTCACTATCGGTCAGTCAGTAGTATTTAGCCTTGGAGGATGGTCCCCCCATATTCAGACAAAGTTTCTCGTGCTCCGTCCTACTCGATTTCATTGACAAGAGATTTTCGCGTACAGGGCTATCACCCACTATGGCCGCACTTTCCAGAGCGTTCCGCTAATCTCAAATCAACTTAAGGGCT
>NZ_CAXAOQ010000066.1:0-2972 GCF_963970575.1 Pseudomonas sp. EA_65y_Pfl2_P74 | reverse complement strand
TCGTTTTTCTTGTCTCTTGTCAAAGAGGTTTTGTGCAACATCCGGGTCTGACAGTTATCGGATATTACAACCGAATCATCTAATGGGGAGGGCGCTGAATTGCCTTGCCTATAACTCAACTAAATAGATGTTTATTTGAGTTGGGCGCTACCATCTGCCGATCCCATTGACAAATGATGGACACTAGATGTCAAGTCCGTCCCACGATTAACAGCGCACTAGGCCTGGAAGCCAATAGATTTCGGTTTTCGAATCCATCTGGTCTCTAGCTGCGTGCGCCTAATTCAGTTTCGCGTCGTATCCGTTCAAAGAGCAAATTCAGATCAGCATCTGGATCCATAAGCAGAAAGCACTCAACGAGGAGAGTCAACGGATGAATGTCCATCCTTTGTGCGAGCTCTGAAGCCTTCTCCAGCGTCACATTTTTGAGGCCGCGCTCAAGTGTGCTGAGATAGGTCCGGCTGCTCACGATCTCAAAGTCCTCCTGGGTCAAACCATGTCGAACACGGGTATTGCGTAACGCAATTGCGAACGCTTCCTTCAGCTCCATTTTGCTTTATCCACAAAAGGAACGATGAAGCCTTTTTGAGCTCTATAGAGCTACAATCTATAGTGTTCATTTTTTTGGAAAGCTATATGCCCGTACATCAGAATCGCGCCCACTTGTCGTCGTCGGAAGGCAACGCGCCATCAACGATAGTGTTCGTAGCCGTAGCCTTCCGCGCTCAACCTGATGAACGTGTCGGTATAGTTAGGCGTCTCTCAGGCCAGGATCTGATCGACCTTTTTCACGAAATAGATCGACCTGATTCAGACGAAGCTATCGTAGGCGTCCAGCTAGCAATCTCCCCTGAGCTAAACGGCACTTCACAATGGACCGCAGAAGCCATAGTGGATTTTGCGCGAGTCAAACTCCTTGGCGGTGATGCATGTGGCGTAGATACGTATGCGTACCGACTAGCGTCTGACGGATTGTTTACGGACGGCGCCAGAATTGAGCCATCTAATGTTATTGAGTGGCGATCACTCTATCAGGTAGCTAGCGCAGAGGGTCCAGACGACACTGAACTGATTGCTCATCAGATGTGGCTGTCGACCGTCATCAGTCGTATCGTGAATGAGATGCATCCGACGGAGGCGGGGGGTGACTGCGGCTAACTATCTGCCCTTGCTGCGTTTGATTTGGAGGAAGGCCCATCGCAATCATTCCAGCGCAGGTGAACCTGCATGAAAGCATCGCATGTGTACTGAAATTAGTGAGTTTATGTCTGAAGGATAATTTCCCTAATTTTGATACACATGAAAATTATTAGACAATCAGGCAGCGGCTTCCTGATAGCGGAAAAGTCATCCCACAGCGCACCTGACATCCGCTTATGCCTTCCCCGCAACCATCAGAAGCGCTCTGATAGAGGAGGGAAGATACTTCGAAACCGCGACTGTCGAACTCATAGTTCGTAAGACTAAGGACGTCATCTCACGTGACATTGCCAGCCGTCTTAGGCGTGGAGTGTAGGCGGTCACTCTAGTCGCCGCACCAGGTTGCGAAAGGGCTCACCTAGAGTAATAGTCATGGAGAACCCGAGGTTATGAATCCTATTTTTCACGTATTTCTATTCCGGGCGAAGCTTAATAATAAGGGCTGAAATGGCAAATGGTGATCACTCCTCCCCATCTCGACTAGCAAATGGGGCAGGGATAGCATGGGAGTAGAATTTCGGACATAAAAAAAGGCCCACTATCACGGTGAGCCTGTCATATGTCTCTAGGGGGAGGCTTTTGGCCCGCGAGTCCCAGAGCAAGTCAGCATACCTTATTGCTAGAAATTCGCTGCGTCAACCGAGATGCTTGAAGGGGTAACGATGAAAATAACTGAAAGCGTCGAAGTCGAGGCCGTGACAGATGTCCTATGCGATGTTTGTCGTTGCTCCACTTACTTGGTCGGCGTGCCTCAGTTCGGCACACTGCATGCTCACTGGGGCTATGGCACTAGCCATGCTGGGGAGCGCTATGAACTGCACCTGTGTGAGGAATGTTTCTTCCAAACTCTGGCCCACCTCAAGCAGGAGAGGAGAACTCAAAATCTGTTCAATGAGGATGGTCACGATCTCACAGGTAATCTCGGTTTGGTTACGAAGGACTAGCCGATAGATCTTTACACTGACACAAGGGATTCAATTTCCAACCGCGTGATATTCGTTGTTCTCAATTCAGATGAAATCGCTCTCATTTTTAATGAACAGTGAGGATAAGTGGAAATGAACATATCTGACATAGCACCTGATTTAACATAATATACATTATGCGTACCTTCCTATGCGGGCTTGGGGGGCTCTGCTGGTCAGATTTCGAGCCAGGAGTACGCTGAAGGAAGTCTGAGTATAGATTTGGAAGTAACTGCGCGATATCTACGCTTTGATCCTTTATCTCCCGATTCCTTCAATGTAAATCGTAAATTGGCCTCAATGACGCGTCATTACATCATTTGCTTCACTTTAAGGCTTTGCTACCCGCGCCATGTCTCTTTGATCGATCCTAGCTGATGGTGCCGCTAACCCACTGCGAAAGGTCACAGCGGCCTAACCACACTGACATCTCCCATTGAGAAAATTTTGAGTGTCATCGAGGAACTGGTGCGAGGAATTGCTTTTGCGAGTCTCTGATCCTGCCGCTTACTCCATTCCTACTGAAAATCTCTTGCGCAATGCGGATTGAAACTGTGCTTCTCGCTGCTTGCTAACTGGCGATTGAAGTCCCGGATGTGCATGTGGACTTGCCCCTACCAAACCGGACACCAACTCCCCGTTAAATTGATGCTGCCGCTAAGCGCCTGAACTCCCTCGGTGAGCGATAGTTCAAGGCGCTGTGTGGATGCTGCTCGTTGTAGTGCTCGAAGGCAATTGCCAAGTTACGCAACGCCGTTTCTCGATCCGGCTTGGGCATGTGCGCCACGTAATCTCGCTTAATCGTCT
>NZ_CAXAOQ010000065.1:0-3784 GCF_963970575.1 Pseudomonas sp. EA_65y_Pfl2_P74 | reverse complement strand
GGTCTGGCCAGACAAGAAACTGGGAGCCGATGGGCACTGTGATGTTGAACCCGGATCGGCAGCAGCAGACCGAGAAAAGAGCGGCATAGTTAGACGGCGACGCGACAACAACCTTGAAAAACGCCGCGCTGATGATGAACGTGATTTCTGAATACCGTGCGGCCAACTACTACAACCTACGCGCCCACCGAACGAATGAGCCCACCCTGAAGAAAATCTGGCGTTTGCTCAGCAAGGACGAGTCTCGCCATGCCAAGGCGTTCTATGTCTTTTGCAAAGAGTTGTGCGACGAAAGCGACGTGAATATGTTGGAAGCACTGAAAATGGCTTACGTCTGGCTGATTGATGCCTCCTATGGCGTCAAACACCCTGCAGGTTTGTTCTTCCCGAATGCGGACTCACCCGACTCGGTCAAGACAATTGAACAGGATGTGGTGGGCGACGATGACAATGAACGTGGTGATGCCAATGTCTACCGCGCCTTGCGCAATCTCACCGGCAATAAAGCAATCGTCGATACACGCTCACTGAAAGCCGAGATCCGCGCCAGAATGTAGGTGATACATCATGAACGACACGCTTGTAGAAGAATCAGGTGTCACCTCGAATTGTTTTGGTTGCAGCGAACAAAATGATATCGGCTTGAAGTTAGTGTTTGACGACGGTGTGGATGAGGTCTCTGCGCGAGTATCACTGGATCGTCAGTATGAATCTTATCCAGGCATCGTCCACGGTGGAATTGTTTCGACCGTTCTGGATGAAGCCATGGGAAGAGCCATTATGGTCTTCACCGGAAAAATGGCAGTCACGATGGGACTCCGAGTGCGCTTCATCAGTATCTGCGAGTCATTTGCAGAGTACCGGGTGGAAGGAAAAATCGTCTCGATTACCGGCAGTATGATCAAAGCTGAGGCACGGCTCCTGACACAAACCGGCGATCTGGTTGCCTTGGGGGAGGCGTCGTGGATTGTGATTGAGCCCGAAGATGTTTTTAGTGGGCAGACTAAAGTCCCGCATAGAACGTTGTTGTATATAAACCATGAAGTTAGCCGCGAGGGAGCGATTTGTGAACGAAATTGAATTCGACATACTGGACATTCTTACTACGGTTGTTGGGCTGGAAGCCGGCACTGTGACCAAAAGCACCAGTATCAGAGACCTTGGTGTAACGTCGATGAAGATCGTTGAAATGATTTTGATGATTGAGAAAAAATACGATGTGGAAATGCCCGATGATGCAACTTACACGATCGAAACCGCGGAGCAGCTGATTGCCGCTGTTCAGCGGCTGATTAAAGCTAATCAGGAAGAGTCTCTCGCTATTAATTGACCGGCGACTGATGTGGCGCTTTGCAGTCAGTCAATAGACGGCAAGGCGCTTTTTGGTGGTTTGTAAAATCAGGGAATGATGTGAATACAATACTGACTGCACTTACACGTACAGCCGAACTGTCACCAGAGCGTGGATTTCACGTCATCAAGAATGGCAAGGTTTCGTCGTTTTTGAGTTATGCCAGCCTTCATGGGCGCGCACAGGCCCGCGCCAGTGCAATGCAGGAATGCGTGACGTTCAACGAACGAGTGGGATTGATATTTTTCAACGAACTCAGCTTTATCGAAAGCTTCTTTGCAGTCTTGTTTGCCGGCGGTGTGCCGGTCCCCATCGCACCACCGCAACCTTTTTCGCCGTTGCAGAGCTTCTATAGGCGCGTGGGTCTTATTGCCAGGCAGTCAACGATCCACAGGTTTCTGGTTTCTGAATCGCTCAGTGAAGAGGTCAAAGAATCTCTAGGTGCTCAAACCGCCTCGATCGTACAGACGCTTGATGAGTTCAGCGCTCTGGGTGAAAGCGATCCAGTGGCACCCCGTCAGCGCCCAAATGCAGTCAGTGACACCGCGCTGATCCAGTACACCTCGGGCAGTACTTCGGACCCAAAAGGGGTCGTGGTTTCTCAAGAAAATCTGATTTTGAATGTTGCCGCAATGTGCGAATCATTTGAAATGAACGCAGAGTCTGCCGGTGTTACCTGGTTGCCGTTCTTTCATGACATGGGCTTGATCGGTGGGTTGCTACTGCCTGTGTTTGCTGGCTCGGACTCTTACATAATGCGAACCGCAGATTTTGTAAAAGCACCGTTAAGCTGGTTAAAGGCCATCTCCGACTTTTCTCTGGAGATTTCACCAGCACCCAATTTTGCCTACAAGTATTGTCTTGAACGCTTCAACGTTGATGCCTTGTCGGATCTGAATTTAACCTCCTGGCGCTCTGCCACGAGTGGGGCGGAACCCATCAACCCTAAAGTCATGCGCGCTTTTACCCAGACTTTTGCGCCTTACGGATTCTCCGCACGCTCGATCATGCCCCTTTATGGAATGGCCGAAGCGACGCTGGGTGCAACGTTCACCACGGTGGGTGAGGGCATGCAAAGTGTATTTGTCGATCGTGAGGCATTGAACAACGGCAGGGTCGTGCTCGCGGACCGCGATGCACCGGGGAACAAAGAGATCGTTTCGTGCGGAAAACCCATTCGTCATGTAGACGTCAGTATTCATGTCGACAACCTGGATTTCGTGGATACCTCACTGCTGTTGGGTGAGATTGCGCTGAAAGGGAATTCGGTGTGCTGCGCCTATGACAATGACCAGAAAAATACCGCTGCAATGCTTGAAAACGGCTGGTTCTTGACCGGTGATATAGGCTTCCTGTTTGAGGGGAACCTGTATGTCGTCGGTCGAAGCAAGGAAGTCATCATTATCAATGGCGCCAATTACTTCGCCAATGACATTGAAAGTTACGCCGCTGAAGTCGAAGGTGTCCGGGGTGTTGCAGCAGTTCCACTGACTGAGTCGGACACTGAAGAATGCGCGTTACTGATCGTCCCAGCCAAAGGCCATGACACATCAAGCCTGACCCAAATCGTGCGCAGAAAGATCAGTGACGAACTGGGAATCCAGATAACCACTATCGACATCATTGCGGCGAGTCAGCTGTCCAAGACGACCAGTGGGAAAATCGACCGAGCCAAAATCAGATCTCTTTACAACAACCTCTCACGATCCGCCGAGGCCGTTAGCCAATGAACCTGTTTTTCAGATTATTTGTCATGTCGTTGGTAGGTTTTATCAAGAGATGGCGCAAGCCTGGCCACTTCAGGAGCGCGACGACGATTGGATTCACCGCCACACCGCTTGATATCGATTTGAACATGCACATCAATAACGGTCGTTTTCTATCGCTCGCTGATTTGGGCAGGCTGCATTTCCTGTGGTCTGTCGGCACGCTTGGAGGGATTCTGAAAAACGGCTGGATGCCTCTGGTAGGCAATGTTGACATTGAATACAAAAAGTCCATAAAGCTGTTTCAGCGGTTTGAAATTAAAACCGAACTGCTTTACTGGGATGAAAAGTGGTTTTACTTCCAGCATGTTTTCATGGTTGGGTCGAAAGTGTCGGCAGTGGCCAACGTCAAGGCACTCTTGGTAGACCGTTCACGCAAAGTCGTAGAGCCTGCCCGAATATTTGCTTTGATTGGTGAATCCCCTGAACCCCCGGAAGTGCCGGAATCCATTGCTGATTGGGTTGTACGTCCACGCGCACAACCACAAACGGCTGCACTCTGACATTCAAGAATGAGCGGATAGCAGATCGGGTGGCGGGTACCCCCCGGTGTCAGGATAGTTGTCGCCTCTCCGGTTTTTCCAAAAAAAGCATATCGGGGGCGGAAAGAGACTGGTCGTGCCGTACTATTCACCTGAACGCAGAGCCGCATTACTTAAGATGCTGC
>NZ_CAXAOQ010000064.1:0-4230 GCF_963970575.1 Pseudomonas sp. EA_65y_Pfl2_P74 | reverse complement strand
GGTCTGGCCAGACAAGAAACTGGGAGCCGATGGGCACTGTGATGTTGAACCCGGATCGGCAGCAGCAGACCGAGAAAAGAGCGGCATAGTTAGACGGCGACGCGACAACAACCTTGAAAAACGCCGGTACAGCTTCTTCCTTTGCAGGTAGGTGGCGAGAGGAGCATTGAAGATGAATACGCCAAAGACACCTTCCCACAACAGGGTCAAAAACCAGCCACGTTCTTTGGCTATATCCTTCATGTAATCGATGTAGTAACGCAGGTTTGCCCCTGAATTAAGCGCTGCGGCATCCGGTGCCGCCTCTGGCCCGATCTCCATATAACTGCGCATGCATTCCCACAACGCCATTGCCGTAGTGCCGCCGCCACAGTTGAAGCCCAGCGAAAAGTGCTTGTTGTCTTCCGTGGCTTGCGAGTCGGTGTTTTCGAAAGCGATGACCAGTAGACCCATTGTGGCTTTGCCGGCCTGACTGACTGATGAATGCTGGGTGGCGGCGGCTGTCACGGTTTCCCAAGGGACGATCCAATACTCGCCGTTTTCGCGGGGGACGCAGACTTCGCGGCGTTGGCGGTTGAAGCGTACGGGTAAGGGGACTTTTCGGAAGAGGCCTTGGATCAGAAACAGTGCTGGAACACCCGTGATTATTCCTCCACCGATGAGTGCAAAAGCACTTAGGTCTGGCGCAATGTTCCTAAACCCATAAGCCATAGCTAAAAACAACATCACTCCAGGCCAAAGCACCATCACCGCAGATCCGATGCTGTAATTACCAATATCGAGAAACACCTCGTTCTTGCGCCAGATGATATTCAACACATCAGAGGATTTTCTACCGGTTGGAATCGGCAATGGCGCCAAGTAATCATTGCGCGAAAACATCCGTTTTTTCGTCGTTCCTGCCGGTGGCGTACTCATGACTGCGCCTCCACTCGCCCGGCCAACTCGGCTTCGCGCTTGACGATGGCTTCTTCCAACTCCGGGGAGCGTTTGGTCCATTGCTCCGGGAGGAGTGGTTTTGACCATTCGATGATGTCGGGATTAGAAAGCTCGGGCGGTGGCGATAACTTCCACTCTTGCAACATCATCGCCAGTGGTGCCCCCAAGAGCACTGCAGCAATGATCAGCCACGCTGCCTTGCCAACCTCTTGCGCGACCAAATGATGTCTGATGCCATCCACATATTCACAACAAATGCCCCAAAAGACGCCTCTGCCCCGCAGCTTTTCTCGTCCGCCCTCGAAGTCATTTGTCTGTGGCAAAACTTGCGGGCCAATTTCCATATAACTGCGCATGCATTCCCACAACGCCATTGCCGTGGTGCCGCCACCGCAGTTGAAGCCCAGCGAAAAATGCTTGTTGTCTTCCGTAGCGTGCGGGTCGGGGTTTTCGAAACCGATGACCAGTAGACCCATCGTGGCTTTGCCGGCCTGACTGACTGATGAATGCTGGGTGGCGGCGGCTGTCACGGTTTCCCAAGGGACGATCCAGAATTCGCCATCGTTGCGGGGGACGCAGACTTCGCGGCGTTGGCGGTTGAAGCGTATAGGTAAGGGGACTTCGCGGAAGAGGCCTTGAATCACAAATATTGAAGGGATGCCTATGATCAATAACGCCGCAATCCAGATCAGCCCGGGGTCTGGAGTGATGAAGCCCATAAATACAAATACCATCAGCGACGGCCACATCACCATGACCGTCGAACCGATGCTGTAGTTACCGATATCGAGAAACACCTCGTTCTTGCGCCAGATGGTGTTGAGCACATCACAAGGCTTTTCACCCGTGGGAATGGGCAATGGAGCCAGATAGTCATTACGCGAAAAAATCCTTTTTCCCGTTGTGCCCGCCGGTGGCGTACTCATCGTTTGTCCTTGGGTTGCAGGTAAATGGCGCCGGGATGATCCTCACCGAGCGGATAATTCGGTACACGATCAAGTTCAGGCGTTGGGTCGGCTCGCAGCGCTACGACACCCGTGGAGTTGTTCAAGGTAAAAGCCAAACCTCGCTCCCCGCCGATAAAACTTCGAGCGCCGAGTATCGCGATCAGTGGGGTGCGATAACGCAACCTTAGCGACAACGTGCTGGGTGGTGTGTTCAGCAAGTCTTTCACCTCTTTGAAAGGACCGCTTATACGCAGGCCCTGACCCTCCTCGAACGGTATCCACTGGCAACTGCTGTCGGACAACCAGAAGGGCGTCATATCGCGCCACGGACGGGGTGGCCTGAAATAGTCGCTCGGACTATTTTTGATCAGGTAGCGGTTTGCGAGGGTATCCACCGGGTCACCGACCATGCTCAGCTCCAGGTAGACACTGTTTGGCTCGGCGCCTGGCAAATCGATGGTCAGAGAATCAATGGCGCTGACGAACGCCAGACCGGAACGACCGTTATCAGTCGCCTGATTAGAACTGCTTTGCATGGTGACCCGAGGCGTATAGAGGATGAGGTACAAACGGTCGAGTTCGTCGTGTTGGGCTTTAGGCGCGATGGGGTCCAGATCGATAGCACGCGCTTTAGACCAACAGCAATTGTTCAGGAAGTTTTGCAGCGGTGTTTTCTCAAAAATCCAGGCAGTCAGATACAGTACGCCAAGGCCTAGAATGATCCAGTTCAACGGTCCCATGTAGAGCGTGTAGCGCAAGATGGCGACTTCCGCTGTTACTGAACCGGCCAAGGCGCGGGCGGTATAGCCAAGCCCCAATATCGCTTGGGCGCCGAAGGCTGCTACCTGCCCTCCGACCGCGATCTGACGCATCTGCAGCCATGGATCGACTTGGTTTTGGGCGCTTTCCAATCGTGATTGCAGGGATTGGAATTCGTTTATTGCAGCACCAGTAGAAAGCGCACCAATCACCCCACCAAACAACGTCAGCATTGGTGCGCTTCCCATCCTGCCGCCCGGAAGCTTGACGGACATTTCCTTAACCCCCAACCCCATCCGCACCTGACTATCCACCACCGCCACCAACGCCGCCGCCCCATACAAACTCGCCGACACCGTGTCATTCACTCGCCGAGCATCCATCCCCTCCAGCACCCCTGCCTCGCTCAAATAATTCTGCACATTCACCACGTTCACCAACAACGCCGCCAACGGCACCACTCCCCCGCTGTTGACCACCACGGGCGAATTCACAATCCGCTCCACCCGCCCAACCCCAATGGCTTTCCCCGTCTTGTTCACCCATTCACCCAACGCCTCGGCCCGTTGCCCGAACAACTTCCACACTTGCCGCGCGCCCTCGGTCACGAACTGCAAACGGCTTTCCCCGCCCAACCTCGCGGCAAGAAAAATGCTCATCCACGACGCGCTGAAACCCTTGTCACCCTTGAGCAACAACAACGCTGCACCCAGCCGATTGACCAGCACATTCCATTGACTGTCGGCCTCGCGGGCCATGGTCGCGATGTCATCCAGCACCACCACACTCAACGGCGCCAGGGCCTGATGGGTGGCGCTGATGTTGTCGGCGGACAGGGCGGCCATCAACTCGCCAAGGCGCGAGGCGTTGTTGACTGCCGCCTCAAGCGACGGTGTCCAGGCGTTGAACAGTTGCCGAAGTGCGCCACCGTCGGCGGCGCGCACGTAGTCGGCGTATTGCTCGGCGCCTTGGGCGCGGAGGCATTGCGCGGTCAGGCAACCGCTGGCGAGTTCAGTCAGCCATTGGCGCGTCGGCAGATCGTCGTAATCGACAAACCAGGTGCCGCTGGCCGAGCGTTTCAGGTACACGCCACGGTCGGCGAACAACGCAGTGTGGTGTTGTTCGAGTTGTTGGAAGTGGCCGGCGGCGGTGTCGGTGAACCATGTGTCCATGGCATCGAGGTCGATGTACTTGCCGACCTTGGCGCTGAATGCGTGATTGTTGAGGTTGGCGTGTTTTTCCGCGCGGTATTGCCGGACCACTTCCTCCGCTTCGTAGTACAGGTCGGCCGGAATAAACGCCCGCACCGGGCCGACGATGGCTGCGATACGCGCATCACGGGCGGCCGCTTCGGCCTGGGTCGGCCGACCGCCGTATTGACGATTCCGGGTTTCAACCCTGAGTTCTTCATGCAGGCGATCCTGGGTGTCGAGCATGATCTGGCCCTGCTCGGGCGTGAGGCTGATGTCGCGATCCTTGTAGCGATAACTGAGATTACCGGCCAGTTCGGCGCCATCCTCGCTGATCAAGCTGCGCACAAAGCCGCCGATGCTCAGGCGCAGATTGTTTTCGCCCAACCATTTTT
>NZ_CAXAOQ010000063.1:0-4353 GCF_963970575.1 Pseudomonas sp. EA_65y_Pfl2_P74 | reverse complement strand
CCGTATGCCTATCTCAAAGATGTGCTGACGCGGTTGCCGACGCAACGGGCGAGTGAGATCGACCAACTGCTGCCGCATCAGTGGGTATCTGTCTGACTTACGCAACGTGAGTTGGGCAGACGCTTACGTCGCTCCCGCCTATATCGATAGTGATTCGCGAAACTGTGCCGTCATCCTCGAATGGGCTAACACTATATGGATCGCAGACTCCATCCCCGTTTAAATCAACCCCGTAACTACAGTTCGCATTGACCACTGACGCCATAACCGCGAACACAAAAAAAGCCACCACCCTCATCCTAAGTTCCCTTAAGTGCAAAGTGACGTGCTTCGGCTTGGTATAACTACTGATAACAAATGGGACAGTCCACATTCTGATCATTACTAAAACGTAGTCTGTCCACATTTTCACCTAAATGCAGACCGCCGCACTCTCACCATCTCCCTACTGTGTTATGAGAGTCATCCATCTAATGACTTCAATAGCGCATTCAACTCTATTATGTCCTCATCATAAAAACTATTACACTGAGCGACAACTGCTGCATCTTTTTTGTTTATTCTTTTAAGCGTACTACACACAAATACAAAACCTTCACCACCCTGAACTCCTTCATACTCAACTACTTTCATATCCAGGACTTTCCAACCACTCCCTGCAAGCTTAATTTTCGCTGATTCCGGAGCGTCTGAAATGTGCTCTATCCCTTCCGGATCAGGAAGTTCAATCAGACCGTTGTAAGAACCAGCAGATTGCAGATCATTTTTTTTTAGCGCCGCTTCAGGGTTCACTCCAATCACTAAAACAGTAGGAATCTTGTCGAAGGAATTAGCGTTAGCAGATAAATTAGTAGGACTTAAACTCACAACTAACTCCTTGTCATATTTAGCACAGCTTGAAACTACAAAATTCGCCCCCTTAAAATCAAACGAACATTCTGACTCACCCGCGAAAACAGCACCAACGAACAATATAGAGCCAATGACACTCAGCAGGGAATAAAATTTAGACTTCATCATTAAGCACACCCCATATAGATTTTAGTGCGTCCTTCCTTTCTACATCATGCAAAGGTATTTTATTTGGGCTTCCTCTATTTATTATTGAGCCCACTATTCTACAAGTCTCTGGTGTAGCATCTTTATCAGCACGTGCATTGATTTTCTCTCTCGACCAAAAGAAACCAGATGCATCACACGCATTGTAATCATCTGAAGCCAAAAGTGGTGGATTGGGGTCCGTAGTGAAATTTTTTCCTCGGTATCCCTCGTAACTTTTATAGTTTCTTCGACCCGTTATTTGCAGAAATCCTCGACCATGAAATCTATTACCGTCTCCCAACATCCCACCATGTGACGAGTTAGCGGCACCATTATCCATCCCTGCAGCTTTTGTTGCTATTTGTCCAGGCCGTGTTGCTACGTAATCGGGTCGATTGATGGTGGGCTTAGGATGTGGTCCTGGATTAGGTAGCTCAACCGGGCGACGACCTGAGGGTAGATTTCGATTTAGAGTTACACACCTATCATATTCAGCACCTGCTTCAGCCGTTGTCATAATTTCATAATTTTTTCGGAAATAGGCTTCATTCCCGTCTTCTTCTCGAGTTCGCCACCAGCCGGTTTCAATACCAACTTGTGCAAAAAAATGGGCAATCCGAAGTTTTGAATTAGAAATCTGATATTTAGACAACATTTTATTAGTCTGCACTCGTAAACTGCTTGCACGTTCCTTTCCTGCAGCGGGCGCCGGCCAAAGAACCTTCCTTAGTTCGTCACCACTAAGCCAACCGCACTTCCTGAATAAACGAATAAACTCTACGGGGGGGAAATGCCAATGTTTTTTTTCGACACCAACTAGATTGGCTTGCTCCCAGAAAGCAAGAACTTTTTGATGATTTTTTATTTTTTCGTATTGCTCTTGAGGCATCGGACCGCCATCTGCAACTTTCAACAACCAACCATAGCGAGTATCAAAATCGTCTGCCGTCCATTCCGTCGGAAATTTACATATAAGCCGCTTTAGCGATTGCTGGGTATCATCAGAACGAAGCCGAGACATACTTAGCTCACGTTCATTTGTATAACGCTCTGATAAGTTTTTCTTCTGTTCATCTGAAAGGGTTGAATATCCAACGGAGTTGGCAACACTCACAGCATCACCATTTTCGTGTTCAACCGTACCCGTTCCCAACCCCAAAATGCCTTTTACAAAGTCTGACTGACAATGACTATCCGTGTCCGCATCATCATCGACCAAGTGCCACCCCTGCCATTGAGGAAAATCTGCATCGCTGAATCTTGTAACACTATCAGCGTTAAGGTTCACCCAACCAGATTTGCTCTCTTCTCCGGACTTACCAGGGAACTTAATTTGGCGCCAATGCGCGGCGTTGGTGGGCTGGAGATTATCCGGCCCTAGTACACGTCCGAATCTTAGGATTTCATATCCCGCACTAGGCGATTGTGGGTAATATTGCTTAGCTTTATCATAAAGTTTGTATGCATATCCGGACTCCTCCACCTGAGTTCCGATTTGTTGGCCAGTCAGATAAAAAGAAGTTAACTGGCACTCGCCTTTTTCGTAACGCATGCGCACAAAAATTCCGTTCTGCAATAACGACGCTACCGCCGGTTCATATCCCCCAACCGTAGCGGGATTGCCTACGGATGACGTGGTGCTGCCGCCTTCTTGGACTGGCACGGTTGGTGGCATGGCAGGAGGACGATAAACGACCGATGCGTTGTTTAACGATTCGCGGCGATCGTTTGGTGGCGCGCCATAAATTAAAACTTCTGGAGGCACGAAAAAATACATATCACCCCAGCAACTATTTTTCCGCCCACTCTGCGCCTGATAACTTAGCTCTCTTGTATTTCTACCTGTTATGTTCGTTATCTGACTTTGATCAGCAATGATCTCGAAATGAATTCTGCCTTTAGCCCCATAGATACTGCCAGCCTCGCCAAGAGACTCTTTTCTACTGACTACTTTCCCTATCTGAGGACTGGTCAGATTAATTTTCGATAAATGCATGTAGATCGAATAGAAAATAACTTTCGACTCTGCCTCTTCACCAATTTCCGTCTCATGACGCAATACTACGCAACCATTATCAGTCCATCCGCCCCGAAAATTTAGCGGATTAGTTAGATCGTCGTTTTCTGGAGCGGAATCACGAAAGTAAACCAATGTCCCATCGCAGATTGCTCTTACTGGCAACGCACGCCCCCCTTCTTGGGGAGCTGTTAAGTGGCTGCCTCCATGCCAATTAAGGTCAAAGCTCAGCGGATAACCACCATCACCAGGAATGCCACCCACCATGGCACGTGCCAGATAAGCATCGTCGGTTTCACCCGCCACTGGAGCAGGAATAAAAGGAGGGCTAATGATCATTCAAAAAATTCCTTGTTCATATTGACGCTTGTCCGTCCGCTCAAAGCGAGAAAGGGTAATCAACTGTCGGCTTAACCTTCTCAGGCGGCGAATTCGCCAACGCCTGATCCATCAAACTCCCCGCCTTATCCTTATCCGCCGCCCCCGGCAGCACCGGCGGTTTAATCCCAATCCCGGTGCCGGAGCCAGCCGAGCCACCGGCATTGATCTTGATCACCGGCCCAACCACCGTCACCCCACCGCCATCCAGCTTGATAAAGCTCCCGCCACCCAAGATGGTCAGCTCCGTCCCCGCCTCAATAACGATCTTGTCCCCAGCCTTGAGGTGAATCTCTTTCCCCACGCTGGTCAGTTGCGCAGTGCCCAGCTTCACATGCTGGTTCTGCCCAACCGTCAGGTGATCATCCAGCTTCGCTTCAATCTTGCGGTCGGAAATCGTGGTGCGGTGTTCCTCGGCCTTCAGCTCGGTGTAGCTGTTCTTCTCGACGGTGTCGTGGCGTTCATTCCCGACCCGAATCTTCTGGTCATGCTCTACGTTTTCATCCCAATCCCGCTGCGCATGAATGTAGATCTGCTCCGCACCTTTTTTGTCTTCAATGCGCAGTTCGTTGTACCCACCACCGCCCGGTGAGCTAAGCGTTTTGAAGACGCTGCGAGTCTTGTTTGCCGGCAGTGCGTACGGCACCGGGTTTTCCTTGTGGTACAGGCAACCGGTGACGAGGGGTTGGTCGGGGTCGCCTTCGAGGAAGGTGACGAGGACTTCCATGCCGATGCGCGGGATGCTGATGGCGCCGTAGCGGTCGCCCGCCCAGGAGCTGGAGACGCGCAGCCAGCAGCTGGTTTTGTCGTCGGCCTGGCCTTCGCGGTCCCAGTGGAATTGCACTTTGATGCGGCCGTATTGGTCGCAGTGGATTTCTTCGCCTTTGGGGCCGGTGACGTGGGCGGTCTGGCTGCCG
>NZ_CAXAOQ010000062.1:0-4830 GCF_963970575.1 Pseudomonas sp. EA_65y_Pfl2_P74 | reverse complement strand
GGTCTGGCCAGACAAGAAACTGGGAGCCGATGGGCACTGTGATGTTGAACCCGGATCGGCAGCAGCAGACCGAGAAAAGAGCGGCATAGTTAGACGGCGACGCGACAACAACCTTGAAAAACGCCGGGCGCCAGAAACAGCGTTTCGTTCAAGCCCCTGACCCGCAGTTCACCGGCACTAGGCCGCTGGCTTCGAATGTCCGGTGCCGAGTCTTTGGCTTCAGGCTTTTTTTTGCGCTTGAACAGTTTGCTAAACATCGACAGTCGCCATTTCGTCGCGGGTGAACAACCAGTACGGGGCCTTGCTCAATCCAGTGGGCAAAGCTTCCACAGGGTCGAGTGTAAATCGGCCTTGGACCGGCAACCGTACACCACGTTCCGTGGAAATGCGCAGATCGCGCAGGACAAAACAGGTGCGATGGATCAAATCGCGCTCGGCTTCCAATTGGTAACCAATGTTCAGGGCCAGGGCGAAATCGGATGTTTGCAGGACATCGGGGATCGGCAGGTGCAAGGTCAGAGCCTCGTCTTCCTGGCTGACGACTACGGCCACCGCGGCCCATGCGGCGCTGCACTCCTGCCAGCGCCGGGGTGGCAACTGGCTGTTGTAGGGGCCGGGGAACGGTACCGCGCGAGTTTGCTGATAGGCCAGCAGTTGCAGTCGGCGGCTGTCCATTTCCCGTGTGCGGACGCCGGGTAATCTGAGTTGCAAATAGGTGCGCTTACTCTCGCGGATCAGCTCGCAGGTCGGTTTTTGCACCACGGTAGCCAATGCACTCCAGTCCTCTGACAGGCTGCGCTGCTGGTTGGCGGTGCCCCAAGCGCTGGCCTGCAGCCACTTTTGCAAGGCGTCCAGATTGAAGTAGTTGTAGAAGCCTTCGCCCAGCAGTTGCAGGGCTGTGCCGATCAAGCCTATGAGATTGGCTTGCGCAGCGATGCCCAGCAGCCGGGGACTGGCTTCGGCCCAGGCAATAGCTCGCAATTCGGCGGGTTTTTTCAGAACCTGACTGATGATCGACGTCGTGTGTTTGGCGCCCCAGGTGTTGGTGCCTACGAGAGTAGCGTCGCCGGCGATTTGTATGGTCGTGGCGGCCAGGATTTGGTGGTTGCCTTCGGACAGCGCTTTACCCCATTGCTGAGAGTGCTTACCTAAATCGATTGCGGCAGCAAAAGCCCCAGATGTAAACGCGCCGAAACCTGTAATGCCGCTCCAACGCCCTAACCGGCTCATGGTGTTCAGTTTGCCGGCGGCACTGTCCATTTGCTCGATATGCGCCTGAAGGATTGTCACCGACAGCCCTTGTACCGCAGCAAAACCTGCCGCCGCCATTCCAATCAAGGACTCAGCGAAAGCCGCCTTATCAGCCAACGAACGATCATCCTTTTTCAGAATCGAGCTCAACGCTTCCAAAAACTTCTGCCCCTGATAAACAAACAGCAACAACGCAATCCCATCACCCTTGGATTTCAGCGCACTGACAATAGGTTTGCCAAACGTCCCCGTCGCGCGGAAATCACGCACGGTTCTATGCATCTCCTCTCGCAACGCCGGGGCCATGCCATCGATCACCGTGCCGATTTGCCCCGGCCCGCTTGAGCCGACGGTCAGGGCGCGGCTCAGATTATCCTCCAGCGGTAGCAACGCAGCCCTGAGCTGATTGATGCGCTGGTTATGCACCTGCTCGCTACCGGATGGGGCCAGGCCGTGGATCTGCCGCGACAACTCGCGGTGGCGCAATTTGTAGCTGTCCTTGAGTTGGCGGCGCAGGTCGAGCGCGGTATCGCGGGCTTTGTTGAAGGCCTGGAATTCGGACGCCGACGCGGCCCGCAGGGTCAGGCCACTTCGGGAAAACTCGCGCAGCAGTTGCAGGCGAGTTGAGACGCCGAGGCCACGGATGAAGCTGTTGGGATCGATTGGTTGTTGGCGTTTGAATTCTGTATGCGCTCGATCCAACTGATCCGCTGCGATCAACTGATGCGCTGGCATGTACGCCCCATCCAACAAACTCTGCAGCCCACTAAACCGCGTATTCAAATCCGCAAAGTTCGGCAACCGCTCATTCATCAAGCTTCTGAACTGATTGGTCAGCACGTCCACCGCATCAAGGCTTTCCTGCGCCGCCGCGACCTTGATCGAGAAGCTGCTCAGGTCCATGAGTTTTTTGCTCATGTCCATCTGATCGGCCAGGGTCAGGGTCTCGAGCCCCGGTACGACGGTGAGCAGGTTGCTTTCCAGGTAGGTGGCCAGTTTTTCCGTGGCCTCGCGGTTCCAGCACAGGGCGGCCACGCAGAGGAATTCGGTTTCCAGCCGATGGCGGATCTGCTCATCGTTGCGCAAGTCGTAATACCAGGCCGCCCGGTGAAACGATCATGTTCAAGCGATCTTCACGAATGGCCTGCAAGCGCTTGTGCCAATGGCTCAGCAGCGTCTGCTGCCGGCTGACGAACGCCTGCATGTCGCTGCGGTTGATCAGGTGATCGATGCCGCGTTGGCCGATCTCCTTTCCGTGCAGCGCCTCCCAGGTTTGCAAGTGAAGTGCCGTGACAGTGCCTTGGTGTTTTTGCCAGAGCACCTCGCCCAGTGCGTCCTGCACATTGACGGCGGCGCGGGCGTAAGGGTCGCTGATCGCCGCTCTTCGCCAATGAGCCTCGTCACCAAAGATTGGCGACCCGGCGTTGTCACGTTTCGCCCGCAAGTAGTCGTCAACGGCCGCTTGTTGCTCGGCGCTGGTCTCGTCCTTCAGGGCTTTGACGGCGGGTTCGGTGTTGGCCAGTGCATCAAGGCGTGCCGGGGTCACTTCGTACAACGACTGAATGTAGGCGCCGGTCAGGTACTGGCGCTGGGCGGCATCATCGCGGCTCCATTGATCGAGCCAGTGCGCGACATTCAGTTGGGCGCTGGCCAGATCGCGCATCACGCCGAAGTCGTCGCGCAAGACCAGAAACAGGTAATCGTTCTGATAGGCCCCCAGCACTTGGCTGGTGAGGGTTTCAATCGACGTGTTCTTGAACAGTGACGTGTCTTCCCAGGCGTAAGACTGGCGCTCTTGCGGGTTGGCGCCTTCGGGCAGATCGACTGGCGCGGATTTTTCGGCGACCTCGGCCAGCCAGGTATTCGCCTGCCGTTGGCTCAACAAGTGCGCACCGCCCTTGTCCGGACAAGCACTCGCCGGTTCGATGCGTTGCATCAGACGTTCACGCTCTGTGGCGTCCTTGAGTACTTGCGAACATTTGTAGGCCGTCCACTGGATTTCCGAATAGCCAGCGAACAGCGTGTGCTGCCGGGTGAAGATCAGTTGCGGCTCACCGACCGATGCTGTGCGCGTGTCGCTGGCCACTTCCTGGCCTTTCCAGACCAGTTTGCTGATCTGGCCTTGCTCAATGCGGTATTCGTGCAAGTAACCGGTGCCGTTATCGATGATGTACAGGTAGCCGTCACGCAACAGCCGAATGCCCAGCGGTTGGCTGCTCAGGCTCAGCGGCATGCTCAGTTCAGAAGAAGGATCAAGCTGTTCGACCAGGCCATAGCGCAGCGGTAACAGTTGCACTTTTTCGCTCATCAAGTGACACATTCCCAGAGGGGAACGGGTGTCCTGGGCGCTCTTGGCCATGGCGGCAATATTGGCGTCGGCTGTCATGGCAAGTCGCTCGGTGAATGGGTGGTGCGCTCATGCGCCAATTGGGCGGCGCGTCGCACGCGGCTCAAGGGAGATTGTTGGGAGGACGCTGTCAGCAGTTGTGCAATGTCCGGGTGGGCGCTCAGTGGTTGTTCGCCCAGATAGCCGAAAACGTTGGCGTAGAGGGTGATTTCCTGTTCCGAGGTGAAGCCTTGTTGATAGGCCTGCTGTGCTGTTTTCTCGGCAAATCGAAGGCGTTCCCAGGCTGAACAGGCCGCCATGAATCCGGGGAAATATCGCTGCAAGTGATTGTTGAGGCTGAGCACCGACTGATGAAACTGCGGCTCTCCCAGAGCGGTGAGTTCCTGTTCGGTCAACTGATAGATATCGGTGGTGTCGGGCGCAGCAGCGTCCGCACGTTGATGTTGTTGCCAGACGGCGTGTAGCCCATCGGGCAGGCACAGGTGCTGAACCGGGCCGAACCAGCGCGCGCTATTGGCTTGCTGCGCAAGGTTCAGCAATGGATGCATGACGGCTGGATCGGCGATGCGCAGCATGACCTCAATCGAACTCGGGTGCTTGACGGTGAGCAGGCGACGCCAGTGTTTGCAGAGCGTTGGCGCATCGGCCTTGCTGAACAGCAAGAAGCCCCATTCCTGCGTGGCGTTTTCCTGAAAGCACGTGAGCAGCGGATCGTCTGCGCCTTTGAGAGTGATCAGGTACGGCGAAATATCCGCCAGCTCCTGCCAGCGTGTGCCTTGGTAGAGGCAGTAAGCCGGATTGTCCCAGCGGCGCAGGCATTGCGGCAGGTTGGGGACACTTACACCATCCAGCAGCAAATAGGCCTGCACGGACCATGGCAAGTCATCGGGTAAGGACGGTAATTCAAGCATCGGCTTCTCCACGCTGCTGTTTGGCGGCTTCGCAAACAGCGCAGATCGGCCTCTTGGCCATCAGGGTCAGACGCTGCGTTTGAATTAATACGGGGGCTTGAAGGGCGATCTCGGCTGATGGGATAGCAGATAACGCCGTCACTCCAACCACTGGCGCGCCGCCCTCGACGATAGCGACGCTGCTGAAGATCCCACCCGAATTGATGACGATGTGATGACCGCCAGCACTCAGCGTCAGGCTTGTCCCGGCATCAATCACCACTTGGCTCGCGGTAACCCGCGCATGCGGCCCGGCCTGAATCACCAGCGTTCCATCCGCCG
>NZ_CAXAOQ010000061.1:0-5101 GCF_963970575.1 Pseudomonas sp. EA_65y_Pfl2_P74 | reverse complement strand
CCAGTGGTTTTACCCACTTCGATGGTGATGTTTTGACCGTTGGCCAGAGTTACCACGACTGGCGAACCCGTGACCGGGGCGCCCACGGTTGCGGTGTAAGTAACGGTGCCACCCTCGGCCACGGAAGTATCAGCCGTCAGTTTGACGGTCGAAGTGTCGATGGTGTCGGTCACTTCAGTCACGGCCGGAACAGTGCTTGGCACCAGGTTCTCGAAGTTGCCGCCTGTGGCAGTCGAAATGGTTGCTTCGACTTTGCCGGCATCTTTATAGACGTCATCGGCTGGAGCCGGAACAGTGACGGTGCCCGTGGTCTTGCCCGCCTCGATGGTGATCACTGCGCCGTTCGACAAGGTCACAGTCACTGGCGAGCCAGCGGCGTTGGTCAGGGTGGCGGTGTAAACAATCGAACCGCCCTCGGCCACAGAGTCGGTGGCGCTGAGCGACAGGTTGGTGGTGTCGACGACGTCGGTGATGGTGGTCGAAACAGGTGTTTTGTCGGCCACGAGATTTTCGTAGTTGCCACCGCTCACGTCAGTGATCGAGTTGGTCAGCGGAGCCTGGCCAACCAATGCATCGTTAGGCGCAGTGGTGGTCACGGTGCCGGTGGTTTTACCCACCTCGATGGTGATGTTTTGACCGTTGGCCAGAGTCACCACGACAGGCGAACCAGTAACCGGAGCACCAACAGTGGCGGTGTAAGTGACGGTGCCGCCTTCAGCCACGGAAGTATCAGCCGTCAGTTTGACGGTCGAAGTGTCGATGGTATCGGTCACTTCAGTCACGGCCGGGACAGTGCTCGGCACCAGGTTCTCGAAGTTGCCACCAGTAGCAGTCGAAATGGTTGCTTCAACTTTGCCGGCGTCTTTATAGACGTCATCGGCTGGCGCCGGAACGGTCACGGTGCCAGTGGTCTTGCCCGCCTCGATGGTGATCACTGCGCCGTTCGACAAGGTCACAGTCACTGGCGAGCCAGCAGCGTTGGTCAGGGTCGCGGTGTAAACGATCGAACCACCCTCGGCCACCGAGCCAGTGGCGCTGAGCGACAGGTTGGTGGTGTCGACGGTGTCAGTCACGGTGGTGCTGACTGGTGTTTTGTCGGCCACGAGATTTTCGTAGTTGCCACCGCTCACGTCAGTGATCGAGTTGGTCAGCGGAGCCTGGCCAACCAATGCGTCGTTAGGCGCGGTGGTGGTCACGGTGCCGGTGGTTTTGCCGACTTCGATGGTGATGTTTTGACCGTTGGCCAGGGTCACGACGACTGGCGAACCGGTGACTGGAGCGCCCACGGTCGCGGTGTAAGTGACGGTACCGCCTTCAGCCACTGAAGCATCGGCCGTCAGTTTGACGGTCGACGTGTCGATGGTATCGGTCACTTCAGTCACGGCCGGATCAGTGCTTGGCACCAGGTTCTCGAAGTTGCCACCGGTGGCAGTCGAAATGGTTGCCTCGACCTTGCCGGCATCTTTGTAAACGTCATCAGCCGGTGCTGGAACAGTCACAGTGCCCGTGGTTTTACCGGCATCGATGGTAATGACTGCGCCGTTCGACAGAGTCACAGTCACTGGCGAGCCAGCAGCGTTGGTCAGGGTCGCGGTGTAGACGATTGAGCCGCCCTCGGCCACTGTGCCGGTCGCAGTCAGCGACAGATTGGTGGTGTCGATGGTGTCAGTCACCGTGGTGCTGACCGGGGTTTTGTCGGCCACGAGGTTTTCGTAGTTGCCGCCGGTTACGCCGGTGATCGCATTGGTCAGTGGCGTATGACCGGTCAGCGCATCGTTTGGCGCAGTCGCGGTGACAGTGCCGGTGGTTTTACCCACCTCAATGGTGATGTTCTGGCCGTTAGCCAGGGTCACGACGACAGGCGAGCCAGTCACCGGCGCACCCACAGTGGCGGTGTAAGTAACGGTGCCACCCTCAGCAGCCGACTCGGTCGCGGTCAGTTTGACGGTGGTGGTGTCGATGGTGTCAGTGACTTCGGTAACCGCTGGAACAGTGCTCGGCACAAGGTTTTCGAAGTTGCCACCGGTGGCAGTCGAAATGATTGCTTCAACTTTGCCAGCGTCTTTGTAAACGTCATCAGCCGGTGCTGGAACAGTCACGGTGCCGGTGGTTTTACCGGCCTCGATAGTGATGACGGCGCCGTTCGACAGAGTCACAGTCACTGGCGAACCCGCGGCGTTGGTCAGGGTCGCGGTGTAGACAATCGAACCACCCTCGGCCACAGAGTCGGTGGCGCTCAGCGTCAGGTTGGTGGTGTCTACGACGTCGGTGATCGTGGTCGAAACCGGGGTCTTGTCGGCCACGAGGTTTTCGTAGTTGCCGCCGCTCACGTCAGTGATCGAGTTGGTCAGCGGGGCGTTACCGGCCAGCGCATCGTTTGGCGCAGTGGTGGTCACGGTGCCGGTGGTTTTGCCGACTTCGATGGTGATGTTTTGACCGTTGGCCAGGGTCACGGTGACCGGCGAGCCAGTGACGGGTGCACCGACGGTTGCGGTGTAAGTGACGGTGCCACCTTCAGCAGCCGACTCGGTGGCGGTGAGTTTGACGGTGGTGGTGTCGATGGTATCGGTGACGTTGGTAACCGCCGGAACGGTGCTCGGCACCAGGTTCTCGAAGTTGCCACCCGTGGCAGTCGAAATGGTTGCTTCGACTTTGCCGGCATCTTTGTAAACGTCATCGGCTGGAGCCGGAACAGTGACGGTGCCCGTGGTTTTGCCGGCTTCGATGGTGATCACCGAGCCGTTCGACAGGGTCACAGTCACTGGCGAACCCGCGGCGTTGGTCAGGGTCGCGGTGTAGACGATTGAGCCGCCCTCGGCCACAGAATCGGTGGCGCTGAGCGACAGGTTGGTGGTGTCGACGGTGTCAGTCACGGTGGTGCTGACTGGCGTTTTGTCGGCCACGAGATTTTCGTAGTTGCCGCCGGTTACGTCAGTGATTGCATTGGTCAGTGGCGCATGACCGGTCAGCGCATCGTTTGGCGCAATGGTGGTCACGGTGCCGGTGGTTTTGCCGACTTCGATGGTGATGTTCTGGCCGTTGGCCAGAGTTACCACGACTGGCGAACCGGTAACCGGAGCACCCACCGTGGCGGTGTAAGTGACGGTGCCGCCTTCAGCCACGGAAGTATCGGCCGTCAGTTTGACGGTCGAGGTGTCGATTGTATCGGTGACGTTGGTAACGGCCGGAACGGTGCTCGGCACCAGGTTCTCGAAGTTGCCGCCGGTGGCAGTCGAAATGGTTGCCTCGACCTTGCCGGCATCTTTGTAAACGTCATCAGCCGGCGCAGGAACAGTCACAGTGCCGATGGTTTTACCGGCCTCGATGGTGATCACCGAGCCGTTGCTCAGGGTCACAGTGACTGGCGAGCCAGCAGCGTTGGTCAGGGTGGCGGTGTAGACGATTGAGCCGCCCTCGGCCACGGTACCGGTCGCTGACAGCGACAGGTTGGTGGTGTCGACGGTGTCAGTCACGGTGGTGCTGACTGGTGTTTTGTCGGCTACGAGGTTTTCGTAGTTGCCGCCGGTTACACCAGTGATCGAGGTGGTCAGCGGAGCCTGACCAACCAATGCGTCGTTAGGCGCGGTGGTGGTCACGGTGCCGGTGGTTTTGCCGACTTCGATGGTGATGTTTTGGCCGTTGGCCAGGGTCACGACGACTGGCGAACCAGTCACCGGCGCACCAACAGTGGCGGTGTAAGTAACGGTGCCCCCCTCAGCCACGGAAGTATCAGCCGTCAGTTTGACGGTCGAAGTGTCGATGGTGTCGGTCACTTCAGTCACGGCCGGAACAGTGCTCGGCACCAGGTTCTCGAAGTTGCCACCGGTGGCTGTGCTGATCGTTGCCTGGATGGTACCGGCATCTTTGTAGACGTCATCGGCCGGCGCTGGAACGGTGACTGTACCGGTGGTTTTGCCAGCGTCGATGGTGATCACTGCGCCGTTCGACAGAGTCACAGTCACTGGCGAGCCCGCGGCGTTGGTCAGGGTGGCGGTGTAAACGATCGAACCGCCCTCGGCGACCGAGTCGGTGGCGCTGAGCGACAGGTTGGTGGTGTCGACGGTGTCAGTGACTTCGGTAACCGCTGGAACAGTGCTCGGCACCAGGTTTTCGAAGTTGCCGCCTGTGGCAGTCGAAATGGTTGCTTCGACTTTGCCGGCATCTTTGTAAACGTCATCGGCTGGAGCCGGAACGGTGACGGTGCCCGTGGTTTTGCCGGCTTCGATGGTGATCACTGCGCCGTTCGACAGGGTCACAGTCACTGGCGAGCCAGCGGCGTTGGTCAGGGTGGCGGTGTAGACGATTGAGCCGCCCTCGGCCACCGTGCCGGTCGCAGTCAGCGACAGATTGGTGGTGTCGATGGTGTCAGTCACCGTGGTGCTGACCGGGGTTTTGTCGGCCACGAGATTTTCGTAGTTGCCGCCGGTTACGTCAGTGATTGCATTGGTCAGTGGCGCATGACCGGTCAGCGCATCGTTTGGCGCAATGGTGGTCACGTTGCCGGTGGTTTTGCCGACTTCGATGGTGATGTTTTGACCGTTGGCCAGGGTCACGACGACTGGCGAACCCGTGACCGGGGCGCCCACGGTCGCGGTGTAGGTGACGGTGCCACCTTCAGCCGCCGACTCGGAGGCGGTGAGTTTGACGGTGGTGGTGTCGATGGTGTCAGTGACGCTGGTCACGGCCGGAACAGTGCTCGGCACCAGGTTCTCGAAGTTGCCGCCTGTGGCAGTCGAAATGGTTGCTTCGACTTTGCCGGCATCTTTGTAAACGTCATCGGCCGGCGCTGGAACAGTCACAGTGCCTGTGGTTTTGCCGGCTTCGATGGTGATCACTGCGCCGTTCGACAGGGTCACAGTCACTGGCGAACCCGCGGCGTTGGTCAGGGTCGCGGTGTAGACAATCGAACCGCCCTCGGCGACCGAGTCGGTGGCGCTGAGCGACAGGTTGGTGGTGTCGACGGTGTCAGTCACCGTGGTGCTGACTGGTGTTTTGTCGGCTACGAGGTTTTCGTAGTTGCCGCCGGTTACACCAGTGATCGAGGTGGTCAGCGGTGCCTGACCAACCAATGCGTCGTTAGGCGCGGTGGTGGTCACGGTGC
>NZ_CAXAOQ010000060.1:0-5462 GCF_963970575.1 Pseudomonas sp. EA_65y_Pfl2_P74 | reverse complement strand
CCGGCGCCCAGTACGGCGGCATCGCCATCCCGCGCATCGGCATGGAAGTGCTCGTCACCTTCCTCGAAGGCGACCCCGATCAACCGCTGATCAGCGGCTGCCTGTACCACAAGGAAAACACCGTCCCGTACGCCCTGCCCGCGAACAAGACCCGCAGCACCTTCAAAACCCTGAGCTCGATGGGCGGCGGTGGCTACAACGAACTGCGCATCGAAGACAAAAAAGGTCAGGAGCAGATCTACCTGCACGCCCAGCGCGACTGGGACGAGAACGTTGAGCACGACCAGAAGATCCGCGTCGGCAACGAGCGCCACGACACGGTCGAGAAGAACAGCTACACGGAATTCAAGGCCGAAGAACATCACATCGTTTACGAAGACCGAAAAGTTGAAGCTCGGGCCAACGATCACCTGACCGTGGGCGTGAACCAGCACATCAAGATTGGGACTGGGCAGTTCATTGATGCGGGGCAGGAAATCCATCTTGATAGCGGCATCAAGGTCGTGCTGGAAGCGGGAGCTGAGCTGACGCTGATCGGAGGGGGCAGCTTTATCAAGATCGACGCCGCTGGCGTTACCATGAGCGGCCCGGTGATCAACATCAACTCCGGCGGCAGCCCCGGAAGCGGTACTGGCGCTGCTGCGGTACTTCCTGTACCGCCCAAGCCGGCCGATACCGCACCGGTCGGGCAAACGCTGGGCAACGCACCGGTCAACACGGCCGCACCAAGAAAAACCAGCGAGAAAGGCAAAGAGGCGCTCATCGTAGACGTGTGGGGAGACCCGGATTTGGGCAGTCAATTGCAATTGTTGGGGCCAGAGGACAAGGCATGAGTGAGTTCAAGGACAAGTCCATTACCGAAGGGACGCGCAAGAAGACTGACTACGATAATGATCAGAAATCACGATTAGCACTAAGTGTTGATCGAATCGATGGCGGCAAGCTGCAAATCCCTATCATGGTGGATGCGAAAACCACCGAAGAGCTGGACAAGTACCAGCAAAATACTTTGCTCGCGATTACCCCTTTGGCCCGCCTGCCGGGCCACGACAAGCTCAATGAAACCCTGCAAGGCGGCGTACCGCGTGTGGGCCGCGTTTATGTATTCCAAAACAACAAGGTTTGGCGTGAACTCGCTACCGACGGCAAAGGACAACTGTCCGAAGTTGACCTGGTTCACTGGCGGAAACTCGCGGATAAAAAAGGCAACGCCGATAAACGCGAGCCGGTGGGCGTTAAACAGCAACTGATTCTAGTGCCGATGTTTCTTCAGGGCCGATTTGTGGGTCGACAATTCAGCATGGCCTTCAGCGAAGTTTCCTGGACATGGGAATACATCACTTGGCTGGAAGAAGACCCAAGCCGCATCAAGGCACGCAGCCAAAATATGGCCTCCGCCTGGGCAGCAACAGCGGGTGAAACCACGATCTGGAAGGCCACCTCAATTCATCCCGCGACGCCAATCAAAAAACTGACCAAGGGGCTGCGCTCTCGGGATTTCAGCATTGAAGCTGCGATGGAAGACCCTGCGGAGTTCACTCCGGACTTCGCAGCCTTCAAACCCGATGCGTTAATCCTGAAGCTGCAAAAGCGCAAAGAAGAACTGGCTCAAAAAATCAAACATACGCCACCACCAGCCCTGCCAGCGTTGGAGGCGGGAGAGGATTTGTTGGCTCAAAAGGGGCTGCGTGATTACCCGCATCTGATTGGCATGATTCTCGATGACCCGTTGTTCGCCCTTCGTCATGCGACTTCACAGGTAAAGGAATGCGTCGATTATCTGCAAACCCTTAATGCCTTGGTCCCTCACCAATCCCACGGGCGATATGCACAAGTTTTATACAGCACACTGGCGGGCCCTCTTGCAGATCTAAAAGACAAAGTCGACCTACCCAAATTGCAAACGGTGGTATTCGAAGAAGAACGTGAAAAGTCCCGTGAGAAGCTGGCAAAAAGACTGTCGATACTTGTCGATGTGTTGGACAAACAACTCCAACCAACACTCCTCGACTGGTGCTATCGGAATGATGAAGGCTTAGTCGAGCCCTATAGCCTACTGACCCTGGCCCTTGACGCTCTAAATCAGGTACCCGAGCGTAGCGATGTCATGTATACCGGCAAAGGTTATACGGAACTGACCGGTTCCATTAATCGACTCGTACAAAACCTGCTGCAAGGACAGCACCCACTGGGTAGCCTGCTGCTAGCAAAAACCGCTGAGCAACTTCCAGAACTTGTAAAACGTCTAAAATCCATGCGCAACAGTGGGCAAGCGCCAGTACCGGAAGCCATGGGGTTGAGTACATTGATGCTGACGGCATCGTTAACTGGCGAAGTTGACCAACCCAGCGCCGGAAAAGGTTTTGCATATTTCCTCGCAGACTTACTCGATAACTTCGGTGCCAGCGTCGTGGCCCAAATCGGTCGTTTGTCTCAGAATGCGTCTAAGATCCAGCTTGATCGCTTGTTTTCCCCTACATTTGTAACCTTGGCTGCACTTTCGCCAAAAATGACAGAGATCAAGTTGATGCCTTACGGTCAGGCACTGGCTCAAGAGTATGTTGTCATCGGTGTGCAAGGTGCAGGACTGCGTGGCGGACTTACTGACGTCGAACGCCAGGCACTCACTCGCAAAAGTTACCGTTACGCGACGCTTCACGATCAGTCCGGCACAAGTGTGGGAAGTACCAGTCCACGCGGCTCAACAGCAGGTCAGCCTGCATTGCGCAATGTCACGGTCATTGCGGTCCCAAAAGGGAATGCAGACCTGGCCAACTACAGTGCATTCCGAGTTCGTTTTGGCGCTTTGACCCAGACGATGGAAAAGAACAAAGCCGTGCCTACGTTGATGGTGGCGTTCGCTGCTTATAATCTTTGGGTCCAAATAAAAGCATATGATGACCTTAATGCAAGCGGTGAATGGGGACGAGGGATCGCCGGGCTTGCAAGTGCTTCGATGGACTTAATTGCGGCCCTCGGAAGTCATAGCAAACTATTGATCGGCCCTGCCTTTGAGCAACAACTGACCAAACCTCGATTTAATGTAGAAAAAATTTCCACTCGTTGGGCAGAAAATTTAAAACTGCAAACAGGTAGTCCAAAGTTACCGATCCTCAGAGCGGTAGGAGGATCGGCTACGGTTGGTGGTGCATTATTGAGCGGGTGGGATAGCTACCGCGCGCTGGATCAGGGAGATACGAATGCAGCCGCAGCTTATGGTGTAGCCGCAGCAGGAGGTGGTCTATGGGCAGCCTACGGTTTCGGGCTAGTCCTTAATCCTTACGCTCTTGTGATCGGTATGGTTCTATCCATCGGTGGCACTATTGCGGCCAACTTGTTAACGGATAGCGATATCGAAATCGTTGTAAAAAAAGGTCCTTTCGGCAATCAGTTTGCCGAAGCAGGAATACTAGACAAAGCCTTAGGCAATGCTCAACGCTTCTCTCACTTGAAAGACCAACAGGTTGCCTTTCAGCAATTGCTCGGAATTATCGGAAAACCACAAATTTTCGTGCATCGATTGAGCGAGTGGCGGAAAAGAGCTCCAGCATCACACCTCAAAATACTACAACAGGCAGATTCTGATCGTGCACCACTTCCAAGCACGGAATTACAATGCGTCGCTCCTGGAAAACAGACATTGGTAGACCAAGACTGGGTCATCGTCCTCAGCTCTCCGCTACTGTCTATGTTCGAAAACAACAAGCAGTTTCAATTAATCGCGCAGGAATTCCAGAGCAGTATGCGTGTCAACGGTGTTTTCGACATCAAACGTTATCAACGTGTACCTGCTGCGCCCCCTAAGTTCGCTGCACTCTCAATCGACACCACCAGTGTTCTCTATGTACTTCCTGCCAATTTTCCAGTTGTACAACTAAGTCCTTTGGATCGCCACAGTATACGTATCACTCAGGGTCTAAAAGTAAGTGCTCAATTTGAACTTAGTTCCGATCAAGCAGACGAGAGTTTAGTATTACCTCAACCTAGCCCAAAATCCTGGTCGGCCTTCACCGCTGCCAATCGTCGTTTGCCACCGGACGATTTAAAACCGGACGCCGCGCCACCGTATTGGCAGATTGAAACTACTGAGACTTTAGCATGACCATAAGAATGGAAAAACCATACGATATTGGTGCTTATCGCAGCGATAACACTGACCCTCTGCCACCGCCGAAATGGGCAAAAGATGCCAATCGGTCAGGGAGCTTTGATACTCATCTTGCCTTCGGTCATTACGCTAATTTAGACCCTGAGATGGAGATCACGGCTCAACTGGAAAGTAAAAAGCAGATAACAAACCAGAGACTGCAAGACAAGACCAAAGAAGAATTATATTGTGGAGCCATTCGATGGCGCTTTCAAAACTCTAGCAAAATCCCGCACTTACTATTTGTACTTAAAATTCTGTGTTTCACATTCATATGGACACCGTGGACTATATGGATATTCGGTTCAATCAAACCGGAGCTCGGCTATGGCCCTCCCGAAGTTGGACTTGGCCTGCTAATCGCACTTTCGGCCGTAACTCTAATGCTCACATCTTTAACTTTATATATGACAGGAAAGAGAACGGTCCACCTCCTGCAAATCTTCGGCCTTATAGTAAACAGCAGCATTGTATATTGGCTAAAAGACTCGATCCTTGGCGACGATGGTATGCAGATCGCTCTATGGGCCGGTGCTTTCTTATATTTCATGGCCACTTTGGGTTCAGACTCGCTGATTTGGCTCCACAGTAAAATAAGCACCCACGACGGAAGCGAGTTCAACCGCCTTGACGGTATGCTTCGTTTCAAGCGTCGCTTCCGTCGTCTCTTCGTTGCCCCATTTGAAGAGTTCGATCCGGTGCTGCAACTGCTTCCAAGCGGTTATGGCTCCCACGACTACGCGTTGTGGCTGCATCATCGCTATACCGACACCAAAATTTGCTTGGCGACCAAGGTTCACTCGCTGGGATTGGATCAGGCCAACACACTCGCTTTTTGGGATTGTCTACAGCGTTACATGGATATCACGCAGCCGCTGCCTGACCTGCCTGTGCTTGAGCAAAGTCGCCATCTTGATCCCGTGACAGTGGCCCACGACGCAAAAACTAGCCGCAACCCACGACGATGGAGAGATCAGTCGGAGAAAGGATGGATCACAGGCGGCCAGAAGGCTCTGGCCAAACAGTTGCAGGAATATCCATGGCAAAAAGAACCCTGCATCGTGAAAGCGCGTATCGATCCATCGTTGACGATTGAGGCGTATTACCGCGTTCAAGAAGCAAAAGGGATACATGCAACTCCGAAAGCCGATGACTTCGATAATATTCATCGTTCATGATTACCTATGCCGCCATCAACAACAAAATGCACAACTGCCAGGATCCAGGCAACTCGCACTTCACCCACCTGGAAGAAGTGCAGTTCACCTACCGCAAAATCACCTGGACCCACGAAGTATCCGGTACTTCGGGTTCC
>NZ_CAXAOQ010000059.1:0-5477 GCF_963970575.1 Pseudomonas sp. EA_65y_Pfl2_P74 | reverse complement strand
ACCGATCCACACGCTTGATCGAATGCTTGGGATAAGCACGCCCCGTCATGAAGCGACCAAGAGCGGTCAGTGTCAGTCGACGTCCTTGCAGTAACGAACTGACACAACTCATCAGTGATGTCAGGCGTCGAGAATGGATAGAGGGCAGTGCTTGAGCGAGCGCTCTGTGCAAAAATCGGATGGCTTGCATGGGTTCGGTTTCTTGTATTTGTGTGGTGCAAACTAAGTTGCCGACTCATGCAGGCCTCTTCAATATTCCAACTTCTTGATTTTCTGTAAGAAAAATCGGGGATCCCTCAGGGTCTGTCCCATTTTCTCTGGTGATTGGTATGGGCGGGGTATTATTCAGATAACTCATAAGGATGCTTATATAAAGTACTTCAAGCATAGAGGGCGGCAGACTAATAATGAAGCTCAGAATGTAGTTTGGAGAGATAAAGTTGGAGTGGAGTCGTATGATAGAGCCGAAAGTGCGGGATTTTGGTGGGCGGATAACGGTGCTAATAGAACAAGTGACCCAGTTGCCGATAATAAGAAATTGCAGCTTGATGTGTGCAGCGATTATGATTGGAAAGCAAAAAAATGTAATAGCGCACTAAGTACTGAAACGCGGTTTAGCAATCCGACACTAGACCGAGTTGGGCTACATATCAATGCTGGAAGTCCTACATCGACAAAAAAAATGAACGGACTTCCCGCGCGCAGAGACGTTTTTACTAATGTTCAAGCTGTAGTTATGAATCTATTATATGAAAACGCTGATGCTGGAGAAGAGTTGTTGCCAATGCCATCATTTGTAAAAAGGCAGAAAAAATGAATAAATTTATTTTTTTGTATCTGTTAAGTTCGTTTTTGTTTGTGCATGCTAGTGATAGAGTAGTTGTGCAAAGTAAAGGTTGTGTCATGGAGGTAAATGAATCTCCTGGTGTTTTGTTTTTCAAGACTGATGATGATATTTCATTTGTTAAGTACAAATATAAAGATGGTAGAACAGAAAATGTACAGATGAACTGCGTAGCGATGAGTTTTCCAGACGCGGTAGCTAGCGGCTTTGTGCAGGAGGCCGACGGATTGAAGATTGGTACGGGAATGCAGCCGCTGTCAAAGGCTAGTCCTGTTTCTGGGGTTAATTGGTCCGGCTGGGAAGGAATATATTATTCTAACTCATACTGCTTTACTGCCGTATTGGAGGCTGGCACTGATCATGTTTTTATGATAGAGGCCTGTGGCGACGAAGAAGATGTTAAAACTACCAGAAAGCGTATGCTGTCGTTACTTAAAGGCTCAAAAACTTATCATGTTGAATATGAAGGTGGATAGGTAATGAGTGACACAGGGGCAGACTACGTTTTAGTGTTGGAAAGTGCATCGTTGTCTATCCCTATTTTTGTTTTTGGATTATTTTTAATGTCGGTTTTTTCGGTGGCTCAGTCACAGCCTTCAAATATATGTGGAGTTTCAATCCCAGATATCCCAGGTTTTAAATTGAACGTAAAACTTGAAGATGGTATTTGCTACGGAGAACTGGTCTCGAACGTAAGTTCAAGGCCAGATATTTTGACAGAAGAGAATATTTTTTAATTGAGCCTGTTGAGTTCGAAAAAAGCTTAGCTGCATCTGGCCGCTTTGATAGCAATGGTAAATATAAATACAGCTACGCTGCTGATGAAGTTTTGCAACAAGGGTCAGAAACGGGAGAGGTGGATCTTGCTCATTCGTCAGCGTCGGGCTCCGCCGCAGTCAGAGTATTAATGTCCCCTTTTATGCTTTGGGACTCTGAAAAAGACATAGCTGCAGCTGAGAGTAAGTACTCGGTGAGAAAAAAGGGGCTGTGGTTCGACTGTTTCTATGGGTTAAAAGGCGTGAAAGATGCAACTGTAAAGTTTTCTGCATGTGCGCCTAGGTCGAACCTGAAAAGTGATCCTAAGTTATCTGATATTAGATCTTCATTTGAGGCTATGACACCGAGCAAAAATTAGTAGATACAGGGGGGGGTAGGGGGACGGGCTGTCAACTTAATCCGTCCCCCTCGTTCCGTTTACGTTTTCGCTTCCTGCCTCGCCGCTATCAACTCTTCCAGATGATCCAACGCACGTTCCACAATGAGCTGCGCACCATCGGCAATTCGACTCAGTGCCAATGCCACCGAGCGGTTTGAGCCTTCGACATCGTCGGCTAATTTGGCAGCGATGGCGCTGATGGACAGCATGTCTTCGGAGGCGTTGGCCAGGAGGGCTTCCAAGTCGATGTCATTGGCGACGGTGAAGAGTCTGCCTTTGCGGCGTTTGGACTGTTTGTCGTTGGTAGGCGGGAAGTAGTGGGCGAAGGCGCGGTCGGCGGCTTCTTTGTCGAGCGTCGCAGTGTCGAGGGATTCTTCGGCGGGGGCACCAGTGTTGTCTGGCGGGTTGGGCGTCACTTTGAACATGGATGTATCTCCGTCTGTTTAGGAGGAGCCACCACCGTTCGCTTGCACGCAAATTAAGGTGGCAGCTGTGCGCAGGTGTGCAAGACCGGGCAGACGGACCCGGCAGATCGCTCTCGAAAGAAGGATCTCCCACGCACAGCCGCCATACAGTCGGTACCGCGAGCAGGGATATGCCTGATCAGCGACCAATGACGTTGCGCGTCGTCTTTTACCCGGACTTGCACGTCCGTGTCACCGTTTTTTGCGGTGACAAATCAAGGTTAGCGGCGAACGGAGAGGTCGGATAGTTCATGGATGGCTCGGCGTCTTGCGGGAAATGTCCGACGAACATGACATCCGTTTAGCAGAAGATCGAAAGGTTGTAAGTTCTGTTTAAGTGTTTGCGTCAGAAAGTAGAAAGGTCTTACAGCAGGACACCTGTATCTGATTCTGAGGTTGAGTGGGTCAAATTCAGATCGGATGAAGTGCAGACTTTTATAGTTTTTCAAGGAAACCAGGGAATGAAGATTTTCAGATTCGGCGTCGTTTATTTACTGTCCTTGCTATCGTCCCTCGCCCATGCGGAAGGCACGATGATCGCAACGGTGCTTCAGGCGGATTTTTCCAAAGATCCGGAAATACGACTGCTCGTGAGGGTTGTAGACGTAGGATGGGGGCCGGATGCTCCGTCCATGGCCCTTCTTAAAGATTGTCTGGCGAGGGTGAAATCGTCTGACCGTCCCGGCCCGGATCCTTGCTTTTCGATTGAAATAACTGAGAGCAAAAAGCAACGCGCCATTGTTCGGCAAACGCTGCTGAATGATCCTCAGCGCTCAAGTGACCCGATCTATCTGGAAATTGTTTACCAATCGGAAGTCAGCGAGAGCGATCCGACCAATCACTATGGGCGGTCTGCCCGGCTGAAAATTGAAGAGAACGGTTTCTACAATTGGAACAACGAAACCAAGCAGGCATTGGCGGACGTTGTGTGGCCAACTTTGCCGAGTGGGACGCTTGATCTGGTCGTAACTGATGCTGATGCACTGCTTAACCTCGTTTACCGGGAGCGCATGGAGCGGTTGGACGAAAATGCACAGAAAGGGCTGAGAGAAACCCAAAGAGCCTGGATGAAGTTTCGAGATGCGGAGTGTCTGCCTGAGGCGAAATCGTATAAATCGGTGTTTGGGGAATGGTCGAACTCCTGCTTGATCCGCGCGACGATAGAGCGAGCGCGTCAATTGGCTATGGCTCCGGAAAAGACCAAGCAGTGAAATAAAGCGTTCGAAGGTCACGGGCACTTATGAGTTGATAACTCAAGGCTCACAGATCGTCTCGATGTCTTACACAAAGCAGTCCAACGGCAAGGTGTACAGCTTCGGATTCAATACCAGCATCGACTCCTCCCTGGAGTCCGGATGCAAATGGGAGTAGGGCGAGTACATGCAACTCAAAACTTTGGCGTTATCAATGCTCGGCCTGATGTGGACGATCCCGGCGTTAGCCGAAACCACTACATTCAGCCCAACCAAAGGCGTCGACGCGACGCTGGTTCTCGAAGGCTCCAAGCTGAACATCGCCGTTAAAAGCGAAACGCACAGCGAGTCGCGAACAATCGATTCTGAAGCCGAAAACGAACTCCACATGCAGTTCGACGATTTCAATTTCGACGGCGCCCGGGATTTCGCGGTCTGGCAGCTTGATGACGGTATGGGTACTTACGATTACTACCGAGTGTTCGTTTATCAAGCGAAAACCGGCACGTTCGAAGAGTTGCAGCCGGACTGCGGCGATGGCTTCGTTAACCTGCGCGTCGATAAAAAACGTAAAGCGTTGCTCAGCACTTACTGGGAAATGAACATCCCCAAGCAATGCATCACCCGATTCACCAAACGCAAAACCTGAATGACTCAAGGATGAACACAGTGAACCGTTTTGTTTTAACCCTGCTGGCCGTATTGCTGCCGGCTTCAGCTGCCTATGCGCAGGACGACTGCAGCAATGTCACCTCAAGTCTGGAAATGGTGCCCTGCTCGGAGGCGGCGAAGAAGGCTGCCGATGCGCAGTTGAATGTCAGCTACAAGCAGCTGATGACGCGACTTGAGTCTGACTATCGAGCAGATCCGGCATTGGGCGCGGAGTACGCCGCGAAGGTCAAAGAGTCGCAACGTGCGTGGTTGAAGTTGCGCGATGCGAACTGCCCTTTGGAGGCATTCGAAATCGAGACGGGGATGCCGGCGCATGTGTTCGCCGTTAACTCGTGCATCGCGAGAATGAGTCGTGAGCGCTCGGCGTATCTGGACAAGATTGTCCCTGCTCTTGCATCCGACAAGAACGCTTCGACGGCGCCTGCCAGCGGCGCTTGTCCAGCGGAGGAGTTCCCTGCTTTCCTCACAGCGTTTTCTGCCAACAGCGAATCACAGAGCCGTCTCACGGCGATGACGGTCAAGTCGCTGGTGTTGAAACCGGTGGCGGGAAAGGATCGAAGTACCTTTGAGCCTTCAACCTCGGGTGTCAGCGGAGCTACTTTCGCCTATCCGCTGATGGCTGCAATCACGCCCGGCAAGACACCTGGAGTCGAGATCGAAGAGGTCGACGACAGTCACGTCAACGTTGTGGATAAAAGGGCAGGCAACAGCAATGTGAAAATCTTCAACTTCTCTCGTCAGGCGTGCTGGGTGCTTGAGGGGATTGAGGATTGGTCGATCAGTGAGAAGGATCTTGTCGCAACAGAGAACCCGGGAATGAGCCGCGCCGAGAACTTTTGTTATCAGCGTGCCGAAGCGTTGGGTGGGCTGGGGTTTCTTGAGCAATACCCGCTGACCGTGGAGTTGATTGAAGCGTCCTTGGAAAATTTCGTGTGTGCAGCAGAGTCGGGTGACGCACAGGCGAGCCTGTCGGCGGCAAGCCTAAGCCTTTCGCAAATGGCGTCTCAGTTGGAAACCCCTATGCAGTGGTCTAATTTCCCCGGACACCCCGATAGGTGGAAAATACACCTATTGAGGAGCTCTCCATGACCGACAAACGCAAAGTATTCGACGACAGCTTCAAGCTGGAAGTTGTAAAGATGATTAAG
>NZ_CAXAOQ010000058.1:0-6119 GCF_963970575.1 Pseudomonas sp. EA_65y_Pfl2_P74 | reverse complement strand
TCTGGCCAGACAAGAAACTGGGAGCCGATGGGCACTGTGATGTTGAACCCGGATCGGCAGCAGCAGACCGAGAAAAGAGCGGCATAGTTAGACGGCGACGCGACAACAACCTTGAAAAACGCCGAAAGTCTGCCATCGGTCGTCTAAAATTTTTTGATAGTAAATCCTACTGATGGCGCCCAGGTTGGTGTAGCACACCACATCCACCAAAATCTCATGACTTTGTTTCAGACCTAAAAACCGCCAAGGCAGGGCCGCTCATTTGAGGTAGCTTTAAGTCATCAGGGAGCCACCATTATGATGTGCTCGTACTGTCTCTAAGTTCTCCATCATAAGTTTAAAATCCGCTACGAATTCCGGGTCACGATCCTGCCCGCGATCTCCGAACCGGTTTGCCTTTCTCTTAATCTTGACCACTGACAGCCATCGACTGAGCCTGAGCTGAGAGCGCCACACAAAATGTTGGGCTGAGAGCTTATCTCCGCCGATGGGTACGGGCTCTGTGGTATCCCAATTGCTTTGAAAGAGTGAGTCTGGCTCAAGCCTTTGGCAACTGTCTTTGACATACTGAGCTTGAGAGCTCGAACTAAAAATCACTGACGACGTCCGACTTCGGAACTGCAGAGAGTTCAATAGCCTGACGTCTTCTGTGGAGTTTAACTTGGTAAAGCCATCCCGCCCATTGCCCACCTTATAGGTACGACTATCATAAAAGGTAAGCATTAAGCGATTTGATATGGGTAGAAAAATATGTACCCCCTGCTTCGTCAGGCTGGTGGCACACATACCAGTTTCGTCTTTTAAATACCAATTATAAAAGCAGGATGGATTGTCTGAAAGTACAAAATCCAAGGGTGTTGAGTTAATAAATACGTGGGGCTCCAGATCTCGAATGAGTGGCCAATTCAAAGCGCTTCCGACTGCTGAGATCCTTAACAGATCCTTCTCATCCTCAAGCACTATCGATACCCCTTCAAATTCCTTGGGATCATGACCAAGGATTTTAAGCTGCTGGGCCACATATGAGTCTGTGTAGCTTTTCAAATTACCTCTTGCCGTCCCGTAAGCGCCGGGTGTTCTTCCTAACTGAACCAAGACAAAACGAAGAAGATCGACGTCCTGACGCGGAATTCTCTCAATTGGGTTAGCTATTATCTGAGCAATCTTAGGGGCTGCCAGCGCCTCAACGGTACAAAGAAAATTTTCAACTTGGTTATCTTTGTCGTAAAAGAAGTTTTCTGACAAAACACCTTCAGGCTTGGTGGCGCGAAGAATATCGCGAGAGCTATCGTATGTCCAAACTTTGCCTTTGATAGCAAAGTTTCTAATTAATAGTCGAGGAACATAATGCTGATTTTTTGTGATGTTAACCATGTAAACTTCCGTATTTAGCCCATGTAGCGATGTTTGCCTACCAGAAACTTCGACAGGAGCATGAGGCTGGACACCCGGCACTCACTCTATGTGCCAAAGCCGACCAACGGTGCTGCGTGGCAGTCCCAACTGCCGACTGACTTCCAACTGGGAAAGCCCAGTATTCTTCAGTTCCCGTACCGCCTTCAGTTTTTCTGCAGCAGCGGCTGATTGGGGGGCTACAAGTTTGTTTGGCTCACTAGGGAGCACCTCGTCGAGAACACCCAAGACGAGCAATTCAGCGAGCGTCTCATTCAAAGCTGAGCGTGCCGTCTTACCCTCATGGGAGGCAGCTACCAGTGTGAGAAATGTAAGTGGTGTTACCCCCAATGCCTGAGCGATATCAGCAGTTAGGTCGACACTGGCTGATCTAGTCGATGCCTCCAATCGGCTGATGTGCCCTTGATCGGTCTGGGCTTGGAGCTCTGTCTGCGATAAGCCCCGCCGCATCCTTAGCCACTGTAATGTTGCTGCGTACGCCTTGCGCAAAGACATCCAGGCTGTTCTCCCCCAAAAGGAGACGGTATGCCGCGTTTGATTGATCCCATTCAAATGTATATAGTCATAGCGATGGGATTTGCAGCCTGCCTGCGCCAATCAACACGTGCTCCGCACGCTGAATTTTGCTGTCGTCATGAGGATCATCAATTTATGGGTAATTCTTCGGAGCACGAGTTGCTCCGGGAGGGTGAGATATCGTCCTTCGGAACAGAGCTACCTCAAGCCGAAATAGAGGCATTGGTGGCGGATCGCTTCGGTCGGAAACCGTACTGTTTGGTCGAAGACTGGCTCATCTTTCACGTGGACGAGCCTCCTGAATCGCTCGCCAGGGTTCGCGCCATAGGCCTGCAGACAATGTTCCTTTATTCCCATTGCGTCACCTACGACAGCCAGGGCCGGTTCCCTCCAGGGGGCTGGGTACGCTCGACCCTGTGCAAGTCGTTCGACGGCGTTTGCCTGTTCGAGACCCGGAATACGGTGTATGCCTTGGTAGGCACAGGGCGCGAGATGACCGCATCGCTCAAGACAATATTCGGCTTATGTTAATCGCAGGCGCTAAGCAGGCCTGCTCCACACGAGATGCACGATGTTCAGGATTAGCATGCAAGACCAGGCCGGCCCGGTGGGTATGTTTGGGGACGGTCTCGCTCACTTTCACGCCTTGTCGCGATCCTTGGTTACTCATTGGTATCACGTCAGTCTCAAGCGCCGGCATGAGGGACGGTTCGTAGCTTATGAAGAGATGCTGAACGATGAGCCTCGCTTGGTGGAGCTGCTGGTCTCCCAAGACGAGAGCATTGTCATTCAAGATGTCCAGGTCGTTACCCCGGCATGGATGAACAAAGGGTCAGGCTGGAAGATGGAAAAGCTGAAATCGCTTTCCATGGGGTTCAACCAGGCTGAAGTGCCGATCTGTGTTCTGCAGGTCGAGAGTGGTGATGTGTACGTCAATACCCATCAGCGCGACCTCGATGTTGATGCCTTAGTTGGCGTCAGGGAGCTATATCGGCGCAGTGCTGCGACCACCGGCGTAGCCTCAGCTTCGGAGGCTGTGTAGCCATGGACGACATCAATACAGTCGCAGTCGATTTACACGAAAAGCGCTACTCGGACTTCGACCTCCTTCGCATCGCCAAAGCAGTGAGTCAAGACTACGACGGGCTGGTGACGGCCTACCTAGTAAATGTCCACATTCATGCGTGCAGTGCCGTTGGCGTGGTGTTCAGTCACATTTGCCCTGGGCCGTACCAACGGTTTGCAGATGGTAGGCTGATTCGGACATCGGACATTCAGTCCGTTACGAAGGAAGGTAAATTTTGGGTTATCAACACGGTCAACTCCAAGTACGTCATTGCGACGTTTAGGCGTGATGTCGGACGGCATAGTCTGCGTGAGTTCATGCGCATAGCGGGAGACAGGTATCTGCCAACGCCTGATCGCCTCCAGTAGCACCGAGGTCGTTGTTTTGGGCTTGCCCCGCCTCGGGGACGGCTGTCGTGAACCAATCCCGCTGTTGCGGGACTTGGCCCCTTCGAGTTTCCATCCTCAAGTCTCCGGCCCTACTTGGGCCTGTGCGCTCCGCTTGCCATTTCGGACGCCAGCACAATGGTGCCTGTTCGATTCCCTAACCGTTGGCCATTGAATCCGGTCTCCGAGGTTTTGACCGCTTCCTCGGGAGCAGATAGTTATTGGACACTTTCAGCGATATCGTATGCTCGGTTCCCTATGCTTAGCCAAGGACGTGTGGCATGCCGAAGATCAAACCACTGGATATGAAGCTAATCGACCTTCTTTTCGAGATGGAAGGGGGCTACGTGTTGGACTTCTCAGACCGCACCATGTCCCAGTTCTTCCTCGGAGAGCTGGAGATCGATATTGATGATCCGCTGTTCACTGCGGATGGCACATCCAAAGCTAGGCGCCTGCGGAGCTTCCTCACGCTTGCCGATACACCGACTTGCGTGCGAGCGCTCAAATCACTCTGGCAATATCGTCAGGCTGCGCTGGCCAACCAACACAAAGGTGAACCTGTGGTTAACGCCGAGGGGCGCTTCCTGACTTTGATTCAAGGCTTGGAATCCGGCTCATCTGCCGACGTCATCAAGGCCGATCCGTTCGCAGCTGTGCGTCAGGTAAATGTTGATCAGGCGGCTCAGTTGAAGAGGGCCCTATTGGACATTCATAAGCTCGCTCCTCAAGCACGTGGCTACGCATTCGAGACTTTCCTCCAGCAGCTGTTTGAGGCATCCAGCCTCCAACCTCGCGCACCATTTCGGAATACGGGGGAACAGATAGATGGAAGCTTCCAGTGTCGAGGGGATATCTACCTTGTTGAGGCGAAATGGGTAATGAACCCTGTTGGTGCAGGGGAGCTGCACATCCTTCAAGGCAAGATCAGCGAAAAGGCAGCTTGGACACGAGGTGTTTTTATCAGTTACTACGGATTCACTGACGTTGGGCTGGAGGCATTTGGACGCGGCAAGAGCCTGATATGCATTTCGGGAAAAGATATCAACGATGCTTTAGAGAAGCACATACCATTCGCAGATGTAATCGACCGCAAAGTGCGGGCGGCTGCTGAGACAGGTTCAGTATTCGTACCTTTGGATCAATTGTTCTAAGCCCATGCGGCAAAGCTATGGGAAATTTCATCAGGGGCTCCAATGTACCTAACCATCATGAAGCCCGAAGTGCTTCAGGACGTTGCATCGCTCGGTCGTGGTCTTTGGATTGTAGATGGCCCTGACGGCCCAGTGCTCGTGGTCAAAGCGGGCAAAGAATTTATCCTCGCCGCACGTGAGAAGCGCGAGCTGAAGTTCTATCTCGCGCCATACGAGTCTGATGAGGCGCAAGGCCTGACGCTGTTGACGGCCTGCTTTGATGACCCGATTAGTCCGCTGACTATTAAAACACCCCTGATGGGTAGCGATCCTTTTACAGAGGGGCTGAAAAGCCTTCCTGACCATTTTAGCGTCTGTTTTTTTGATGAACACAATCGCGAGCTTCTTAGTAGTACAGCGCACGCTAGCCTTGAAGAGCTCCGAAAGCATGCAAAGGGTGTCAATCCCTTGGGGAAGGAGCACTGGCATCTCATGATGGAGCAGGCAGATGACTGGTTCAGCTTTACGACTAGGGAAGACGACAGCCGAGCAGTAACGTTGACGCTCTTGGAGGATCTATTTCCAAGCGACTTCCTGATCACCGACCTCACTCGCCAAGGCTTCCAGGGCTCCAGAGGTTTCTCAAATACTCACCTTGAGCGACCGGAGCCAGGACACCTACAGGAGCTGGATATCATCTATCTGCTCCAGCGTGCTTACTCGGCGGAGCAAATCATCCATGGGCCAGTGAAAGTCTCCGATGGGGAAGAGCTGACCGATGCTGTTGTTTTGGGGACGGAGGTCACGCTTTTACTACAGGCTAAGGACAGCCCAAACACAGCTGAGATGATGGGGACAAAGCTTGAACGAAAGCGTAAGAAGGCCCTGAGTCAGTTGAAAGGAGGCCTATCGCAGCTACGTGGCGCAGTTTCAACTATCGAGCGTGAGGGGAATCCCGCGCTGCGGCTTGTTGATGGTACGCCCCTCAAAATCGATCTTGCAGCACGTCCCCTTGTAGGAGTCGTGGTGGTAAAAGAGCTGTTTAGCGATACCTATGAAGAGTACGGGGCCATGATCTTGGATTTCATGGATGATGTACGTGTTCGTGTAGTGGCATTTGATTACAACGAGTTCGAGGTTATGACGCGGCACTGCCCGTCAGAGCAGGCACTCCTTTCGGCATTCTGGCAAATTTCCGAGTGCGCGGTTGAACAGAGGATCTATCCCAGACTTCGCTTCACTGAGCTGCCCCCACGCTGATTCACCATCATGGCCAGCCCATGAAGCGTAACCTCAACGAATTCCTGCACTGAACTAGAGGTTTAGACGTCACTTCACCGTCGTAAAGGTTAGCGACCCGCAACAGTACCCTGGCATCACTGAGCAAACATGCCAGCGATAATCCTGGCGTCGAGCAAAGCATGATGGGGCAGCTCCTCGCCCTCGCTAGTCGGAGTAAGTGTCGTTGCGTCAGTAGGTGTTGCCGCTGACCGAAAACTGACCCAGTAGAGGCTGTTCTGCCGACTGAAAACTGACCCAGGTGTTCAACTGCTTCTGCTCACTTTTTGAGCAGGAGAACACAGGGTGATCAGCATGGAAATGTTG
>NZ_CAXAOQ010000057.1:0-6770 GCF_963970575.1 Pseudomonas sp. EA_65y_Pfl2_P74 | reverse complement strand
GGTGCGGGAAGCGGTCTTGATCTACAACCAAGAGCGCCCGCACCTGTCCTTAAAATACAAAACGCCCGATGCAGTGCATCGGGCGTTAGGGTGAGATAGGTGTAAACCTATTTCAGGACTAGACAGCACATCAGTCGTTAGGCAGCGGCATCTCGTCGTCATCAGGAATCCCGTCACCGGCACTCGGATCCCGCGCAGGCTGCGGCGTAAGTACATTGGGTCGCGCCAACGGGTCACGCAGCGGGCTCTCAGAATCCAGCACCGGGTCCACTTCCTGCTCAGGCGTGGTCGGCACACTGTCGGGCTTTTGGTCATCGAAGCTTGAATCGGTACTCATACGCACCTCGCATCAAGGTTTGAGATCGGCTAACGGATCGTAGGGCTTGGCCGGTTTGGTGTCGTCTTCGCCAGGCTTCACATCTTTGGGCGCCTTTGCAGGGCCAATGGGGTCGACTTGCGGATCTTCGAGATCCGGCGAGTCCGGATCGAACCCCAGATCGTTACCTGAAGAATGCTCAGAAGAATGCGGGCCTTTCGGGGATGGGGAATCTGTCATGTTGCCTCCTGATTCACCCGTAAAACCGGGCTATAACCGTAAGAGGCTGGCCGGGCGCAGTCGTGCCCGGCAGATGACGAACGGAACTCAGTGCGCCGCCAATGCCTTGCGCGCCTGCGCGGCTTCCGGCTCCTGACCGGCCTGTGACAACTCATCGGCGGCCTTGAGCCAGCGCTGACGATCCACCGCCACCGGAATCTGCGAAGGCTTTTGAATCAAGATGGCCCAGCCACCGGACTTTTCGAATGCCGATTCAAAAGCGCTGAAGCTCATGATTTCGCGACGGTTCATGCCCGCGCGCAGCAGCACTTTCTGTTTATTGCGGTCGTAGCCGGAAAGAATGGCATAGCGCGGTTGCGCCCAAAACGCTGAACCTTCGCTGAAGCGCACCATCACCGGATAGCCCGCAGCAACCTGCGTCAGCAGTGCTGGCAGATTGCGGTCCAGCGGATAGACGACCAAGCCATATTCCCGTGCAAGCTTCTGCATGTTCTGCTGCAATTTATCTTCGCCGCCCGGCAGGTGCAGCGGTTTTGCCAACAGACCCGGGGTGATCACGATGCCTTGCTGTGACAACAGGCTGGCCAACACTTGCGGCCCGGACTGATTGGCGTCGCCGCGATAGAACGTACCACTGAGCTCAACCCGTTCGGGCAGACGCTTCACCTCGGGTGCCACACTACCTGCGCACCCGGCCAGTACGGCTGCGCAACCAGCCACCAGCAGCGCCGCGCGAATTCGAGAAAATACCTGCACCATCATCACTCTCTGTTCAAGACGCCGGTCATCGTGTTCCGGCAGTGCCTGCGATCATAGGGCGGCACAAAGCTGCGGTATAGCCTTAAACCGCAGACTCAACGATTGCATAGAGCAAACTGATTGGTCGCCACCGACCTTTGGTCAATAGCTTGAAACACCCCATTGACTAGACTGTCACTGACATAGAGCGATTTGAGAGAAGCGTGTGCCCGAGCCAGGGCAAAGAGGAGGCACTCATGAGCCTGACCATGACTATCGTAATGTTGATTGCCGGCTGGCTGGCCGTTGCTACCGCCATGCTGTGGGGCGTGTTGCGTGTTTCCCGACGCCACCATCATCACCCCACCCAACCCGCACCGATCGAGAAACCGGGCAAGCACCGCGCGCAACCTGCGACTGCACACTGACTGTCGGTAGAACTGCGAACAAAAAAAGCCGCCTGGACTCTGGGAGTTCAGGCGGCTTTTTTACAACTTGACGATTACACCTGCTCAGCCAACTTCTTCTGCCGTGCTCGACGGGACATCATGTTCAGCACCTCAATCGCCGCCGAGAACGCCATGGCCGCATACACATAGCCTTTCGGTACGTGGGCGCCGAAGCCTTCGGCGATCAGCGTCATGCCGATCATGATCAGGAAGCCCAGGGCCAGCATCACCACCGTTGGGTTGTCGTTGATGAACCTGGCCAGCGGCTCAGCCGCAAACAGCATCACCAGCACCGAGACCACGACCGCGATGATCATGATTGGCAAGTGTTCGGTCATGCCGACCGCCGTAATGATGCTGTCGATCGAGAACACCATGTCGAGCATCAGGATCTGCCCGATTGCCGCTGCAAAGCCCAGGGTCACCGTCGAGGAGGCCGATTTCGGGTCTTCCGGCGCCGGATCCATGCTGTGGTGAATCTCGGTCGTAGCCTTCCAGACCAGGAACAGACCGCCGGTGATCAGGATCATGTCCTTCCAGGAGAACGCCTGGCCGAGGATTTCGATCACAGGTTCGGTCAACTGCACGATGAAGGCGATGGTGCTCAACAGCGCCAGGCGCAGAATCAACGCCATGCCGATGCCGATGCGGCGCGCCTTCTGGCGGTGCTGCTCGGGCAACTTGTTGGTCAGAATCGAGATAAAGATCAGGTTATCGATGCCGAGCACGATCTCCATGACCACCAGTGTGGCCAAAGCAACCCAGGCAGCGGGGCTGGCGGCGAGTTCCAACAGATATTCCATGGGTCAGTCCTGACTCGTTGTAAGACGGTTTAGATAGTCTTTGAGGAAGATTCAGATGTTTGCGTATCTTTTTCCGGTGCTTCTTTTTTCTCGATCAACCCGCCCGTGGCTTCGCTGAGCGCTTGTTCGGCGGCTTTGTGGGTATCGTCGATCGCCTGCTTGGCGCTTTCGGCGGCTTTACCCATTAACTGTTGGGCGCTTTTCTCGGCCTGATCGCAACCAGCCAGCACCAGTAAAGACGTAAACATCAGCACAGGAAATGCGTATTTCATGAGGTTTCCTCCCAATCAACAGACAGGGCCACACACCGGCCCTCAATGGCTGGGCATTCTAGGGAGGGAGACACTTCAGGAAAATTCGTATTTTTAGCGGCTATACTTCGATTTTCACGAACTGTAGACCCTCATGCTCAACTATCGACAACTGCATTACTTCTGGGTCGTGGCCAAGACCGGCAGCATTGTGCGTGCCTGCGAGCAACTGAACCTGACCCCACAGACCATCAGTGGGCAGATTTCCCTGCTCGAACACACCTACGGCGTCGATTTGTTCAAGCGCGTGGGGCGGCAACTTGAACTCACCGAAGCCGGGCGCCAAGCCCTGCCCTACGCCGAGCAGATGTTTCAGCTCGGCGGGGAACTGGAGCTGATGCTGCGCGCGCAACCCAACGAGCAGCAGATTCTGTTCCGCGTCGGCGTGGCCGACGTGGTGCCCAAATCCATCGTCTATCGTCTGATCGCGCCAACCATGGAGTTGAGCGAGCCGCTACGCATCACCTGTCGCGAGGACAAACTCGAACGCCTGCTGGCAGATCTGGCCATCCAGCGTCTGGATCTGGTGATCTCCGACAGCCCGATGCCACCACACCTCGATATCAAGGGCTACAGCCAGAAACTCGGCGAATGCGGGATCAGTTTCTTCGCCACCGCCGAACTGGTGGCACGCTATGGGCAGGATTTCCCACGCAGCCTGCATGGCGCACCGCTGCTGATTCCCGGCGCAGAAACCGTGGTGCGCAGCCGTTTGCAGCGCTGGTTTGCCGAGCAGCAGATCCAGCCGAAAATCGTCGGCGAGTTCGATGACAGTGCCTTGATGCAGGCATTCGGCCAATCCGGCAGCGGGATTTTTATCGGCCCGAGCGTGATTGCCGAAGAAGTGAAGCGCCAGTATGGCGTTGAGTTGATCGGCCAAACCGACGCGGTGACCGAGTCGTTCTATGCCATATCAGTGGAGCGCAAGGTCAAGCACCCCGGCATCGTTGCGATTGCCGAAGGTGCCCGACGCGAGTTGTTTACCGCGTTATGAGAGTTCAGCGCAGACTTCGCGCGGCTTGAGCGTCATCAATACCATGGCGAGCAATACCGACAGCAGAATGAACCCGGCAGCGGCGAAGCCAAGGAAGCCCAGCCCCGCGCTGTCGATCACCCGCCCACCGATCATGGCGCCAAGGCCGATGCCAAGGTTAGCCCCGGCAATATTCAGCGAAGCGGCAAAGGCCGGTGCTTGTGGTGCGGCTTTCATCAGGCGCACATGGCTGACCAGAAACAACGCCGCTTGGGTCACGCCCCAAATCCCCATCGCCACTGCCAACCCCAGCGGCGAATGAATGTTTGGCACCAGCGACACCATGCCGGCAATCATGAACGCACAGAACAACACCGACGCCCCCAGCGGATGCCGATCCACCGCACGTCCGCCCAGCGAGTTGCCGATCAGACCGACCGCGCCGAAGCCCATCAGGCACCAGCCGACCACCGTGCCGTTGAAACCGGCCAGGCGCTCAAGGATGTCTGCCAGATAGGTGTAAGCGGTAAACATGCCGCTAAACACCAGAATCGACAGCACAATGTGGCCGATCATCAAAGGGCTGCGCAGGATTTTGAACTGCGAGCGGAAGCTGACCTGATGCTGGTGCAGACTGGTTTTCGGCAGATATACAAACAGCAGCAACGCCTTGGCAAACGCGATCACCGCGAGAATACCGAAGGCACTGCGCCAGCCGAAAGCATCGGAAATCAATGTGCCGACAGGAATGCCAAACACCGTGGCGCAGACGATGCCGAAGCCGATCTTGGCGATGGCGCGGCCGGCGTAGTCCGGACCGACGATGTCCACTGCGGTTTCACTGGCCAACGCCCAGAACACTGGCAAACCCAGCGCCGGGATCAGCCGCGCAACCGCCATCACCCAGATATTCGGCGCCAATGCAGCAACGGTATTGGCCAGGCCAAACATGATCAGGATGGTGATGAACAGCTTGCGTCGCTCGAAGCGGGCGAAATACGCGGTCAAGAATGGGCCGAACATTGCCACGGTAAAAGCGAATAGCGTCACCAGCAGACCGGCCTGCGGGATGGTGACCGCAAGGTCTCGGGCAATCGCCGGCAACAGGCCAACGATGACGAACTCTGTGGTCAGCACCGTGAAGCCAGCGGCGGACAACAGAAGGATGGGCAACAGCATGGGAAACTCCAACGAAACGACGACACCAGCGATGACCAAAAGGCCCGCTGGCAGAACTTGAAAAAGAGGAAGGAGAATCTTAACAGAGTGTTTCCAGACTGACTTGCACAAACCTGTCGATCTTGCCGGCGAATCGGGTGGCAGATCGTCACATGCCTGAAGGATAAGGCCTACGCTGTGGTAAAGTCCGCGCCCTGCAAAACGTACACCCTGTTCAGCGAACAGTTTAATGGCGTTGAAATCGCGTCAACACTTTCGGTTCGTGACGCTGGCCTGCCCTGTTTCGCCAGCGCATTCACGCAACCCTGCACCCTATAAAAAATCAGAGATGCCGCTATGAATGCTTCATCCCCTTCTTTCTTGCAACGCTTAAGCAAACTGAGCCTGGTCACACAAATTGTCATCGGCCTGATCGCGGGTATCGCCTTGGCGCTCGTCGCGCCCGAAGCCGCGAAATCTACGGCCTTCATCGGCAAGGTCTTTGTTTCGGCGCTGAAGGCCGTGGCACCGATTCTGGTGTTCGTGCTGGTAATGGCCTCGATTGCCAACCACAAGCACGGTCAGGAAACCCACATCCGTCCAATTCTGTTCATGTATCTGCTGGGTACGTTCAGTGCGGCAGCGGTCGCCGTGGTTGCCAGCATGATGTTCCCATCGAACCTGGTGCTGTCCACGGACAACGTCGCAGTGACCGCACCGGGCGGCATCACCGAAGTGTTGCAAAGTCTGTTGCTGAGCGCGGTCGACAACCCGATTCATGCACTGATGAACGCTAACTTCATCGGCATTCTGGCCTGGGCCATCGGTATGGGCGTTGCCATTCGCCATGCCGGCGAGACCACCCGCCAAGTGCTGGGCGATCTGTCCAACGGTGTGACCGTGATCGTGCGCGTGGTGATTCGCTTCGCCCCGCTGGGCATTTTTGGCCTGGTCGCGTCGACACTCGCCACGTCGGGTTTTGATGCACTGGTCGGTTATGCGCACCTGCTGGCGGTATTGCTCGGCTGCATGCTGTTCGTGGCGCTGGTGATGAACCCGCTGATCGTGTTCTGGAAGTTGCGCCGCAACCCTTATCCGTTGACCCTCAAGTGCCTGCGCGAAAGCGGTATCACGGCGTTCTTCACCCGCAGCTCGGCGGCGAACATTCCGGTCAACCTGGAATTGAGCAAGCGTCTGGGTCTGCATGAAGACACTTACTCGGTGTCGATCCCGCTGGGGGCCACCATCAACATGGCGGGGGCGGCGACCACTATTACCGTGCTGGCGCTTGCTGCCGTGCACACGCTGGGTATCGCGGTGGACATTCCAACCGCCATCCTGCTCAGTTTGGTCGCGGCGGTCTGCGCGTGCGGCGCGTCGGGCGTTGCCGGTGGCTCGCTGCTGCTGATTCCGCTGGCGTGCAGCCTGTTCGGCATCCCGAGCGAGATCGCCATGCAAGTGGTTGCGGTCGGTTTCATCATTGGTGTGTTGCAGGATTCGGCCGAGACCGCGCTGAACTCCTCCACCGATGTGCTGTTTACCGCAGCGGCCTGCTTGGGCGAAGAAGAGAGAGCCCAACGCACCGCATAACCGCTCCCATAAGAGAAATGAAAAGCCCGCCAAGGCGTAAACCTTGGCGGGCTTTTTGTTGCCGGGTGTCTCGTCCTGAATAAGGTTTACACCTTCTGGCTTCTTATCAGGAGGGGGCAATGGATACGGGCGCAAAACGTAGTCAACGCGATTACACGCTGACTTTTAAATTGTCGGTTGTCGACCAAGTCG
>NZ_CAXAOQ010000056.1:0-7791 GCF_963970575.1 Pseudomonas sp. EA_65y_Pfl2_P74 | reverse complement strand
TTATACCGGGTCACGCCACGTAGCGCGGCGTCAAAACCTGATGAGGGCGGTTGCGCCAGAGGTCGAAACCGTCGAGCAGCCAGTTCAGTTCCTGGACGCTCAACACAATGGCCTCGTCGGTTACATCGGGCGATGTTTTAAAGCGCTCGGATACGAGGCGCTTGAGCCAAAGGCAAAAGCCGTTGCGCTCCCAATACAAAATCTTCACCCGGTTGAGGGATTTGTTGAGGAAGACAAAAAGCACCGGGTCAAACACCGCGACCTTGAGGTCCAGTTCGACCAGAGCGGCGAGGCCATCGATGGATTTTCGCAAGTCCACGGGTTTGGGGTAGAGGTACATTTTTTCGACTTTGGCGTCGGGTCGCATCATGGCGGGGCTGGCTCCGGAGAAAAACGGGAGCACAGCATCCGGCGTCAGGGGAGTGCTTTGAATGTGTAGTTCATGGAGCGGTTACTTGCGAACTTCGTTCGGGGCACATTTGGGATGTTTCGAAACCCTGCGGCCTATGAGGCTCGAATACACTGGACTATGACCAAAGAAGATGCGGAGTATTTGCTTACAATCGTCTCTCTGATTCATCGACGCCTTGATAAAGCACATATGCCTCCGAGACTTTGAAACACCCTGCACTCCGAACTTTAAATTCATACGCCGCCGTAGGAAGGCGCGGCTCTGTCTGTCACTGCGCGTATCCGGTCGGCCAAGATTACGCTGCACTATGCAAAAGTTTGCTAACGGACAGAAGCGGATATCCAAAGTTCTAATGGTCCAATTTATTATCCAGCAGAACAACGGATAAGCCGAACACGGGAGTTATAAAGTAGACGAAATTCAGAAAATTAGCTGATTACAGCACCTTTCGGGCCACTAGCGATAAGGGCTGCGCCACAGGCGGTCTTCATCCCGTCCAGCGCGATAGGCGTGCCATCGACAGTATAGGTCCTGCTGCCCTCAGCAATCGGAAAAACGCCCTTGCACAATGGACAGCTGACCTTATGACCGAGCCCAGAAATTGGCTTTCCATTCAGATTAGTTTGGGAGAAAGCTTCTAGAACCTTACCACCATGTGAAGTGGAATCGCCTAGGCGAATAGCATCTGTCATATCATCACCCCGCCTTCAGATATCCGTTTTCCACAACGCCCCACTAAACTCAATTAAGCTCGTTGCAGAAAACGGAGCAAAGAAAGCTTGCACTATAAATTCAAGCGACCAAGCTATCCCTACTTAGGGAAAACAAATCAATCGATGTTTCTTCAAGCAATACTTCAAAAGCATCCGCACCTTTTTGTTCAATATATTTAAGCTCCGAGTCAAACACTGGAACAATCCACGCAAAAACGAATGTAAGGCCATGCGTATCAGGCCCAGTATAAGAAAATGATTCATCTCCAAAAAAAACCGGAGGCTTGATCCATACAGCAGAGAGCGAGCAATCATCAAAAACAACTCCCTCCCTCTGTATTAACTGATTATTCAACAAGGCGCAACTGGATCCAATAGCATCATCTGCAAGTTGCTTTACGATTGCGACTGCATTCTTGGGAATCTCATTCTGATCAATAGACAATAACAATTCGTGGTGTATTACTTGTGCAGGCACCGAAGACTTAAGTCCTACATGTGAAAGGCCTAGCGTACAAAATGTGACAACACCTTCCACACTACCATCCCGACACTCAACTACTTGATAAGAATGTGCACCTTCAGAAAAGTCCCACCCTTGGTAAATTTTCCCAAAGTGCTTCTCTATATGTTCAATAATGCTCATTTTCGATTTCCTTCTCTACGGTTGCAGGATGGGCATTTTAGAATAACGCCCGTCTGGTAATTGTCGAGAACCTCTTTTCGACTTACGCCGTCTGGGAAATCTCTTTTGCTCCACGGATCGGGATGGTGATCCATATCCCAATCTCGCGGACCTGTTCCTGGGGCAACTTCTACTTCTGTTTCGCACACAGGACAGATTTTGCCTCCGTTCGGTCCGGGAAGAGCACTATTCCATGCGTCCCTTACAGATGCCTTTCTCCATCCTCCACGACTCGTGACCTGACCTTTTTCATTTGTACCTTTAACCAATCCAAGCGGATCAATCCAACCATTGGCGTTTGGCGCATACTGGTAGATGTTAATGCCGCCCGCGAAGCCAATAGGATCCTGCGAAATAAACCGCCCAACCCTCGGATCATAGTACCTGTATCGATTGTAGTGCAGCCCAGTCTCATGATCGTGATACTGCCCCTGGAACCGTATCGGATTCGTCACACCATGCTGCCGCGCCCATTCTGAACGCTGCTCCGTCACCTGCCCCCAAGCCTTGTACTGCGCGGTCCAGGCCATGTTGCCTTGTGAATCCGTCAGCTCCTGCGGCGTCCCCAAGTGATCACACTGATACCAGGCCAACGCATCAAACGGTAATGCCGTAGCTTTGTGATTCCACAGTGGATCCTCATCAAGGCTGTACTCACCGCTGTAATCAGGCTGCCCCATGAGCTTGATCGGCGCGTGGCGCACAGCTTGAGCGACGGGTATGAAAGTGCCCGGTTCAAAGACGTAATGCACTGTGCGACCCGGCTCGCCATCGCCCTGCGCCAGGCTACTTTCCCACGCGAGGTTGTCGCCATCCCATCCGTAAAGCGTAAAACCGCAGCCCAGTTCACGCTGCTTGCGGGCGTGTTCGTTTCTGTTCCAGAGGGAACCTGCTTCAGGCCGCTGTTTGTAGTGGGCGCGGGAGTTCTTGTGCAGACGTCGTCCCAACGCGTCGTAAGCGAAATCCACGCTCAGACGCGGATCTTCGAAATGCACCAGTCGATCAAACAAATCCCAACGCAGATCACTGCGTTGGCCGTTGTGCCAGCGCTGGATCTGATTACCGCGTTCGTCGTAGTCGTAGTGAGTGCCGGCGTATTCGCGCAGCAGGTTGTCGACCAGTTTGCTGCGCGGTGGCGTCATATCCAGTGGACGACGGATTTCGGCAGTCTTGTCATCCAGCAGGTTACCGGCCGGGTCGAAGGCGAACGTTTCAACGCCTTGACGCGTCACGGCGCTGAGCAGTCGGCCGACGGGATCGTAACGATAGGCGAGCGGGCCGCGACGACTGTCGTTGATGTCGGTCAGTTGGCCGGCAGCGTCATATTTGTATTCGCGCTTGAGCAGAGTGCTTTTGTCATCGCTGCGTCCCAGCAGTTGCTCCTGCAAGCGTCCGGCCGGGTCCCAGCTTTGAGTTTGCAGCAGGTGATTGCCTTGGTGGCGGGCGATTTCGCGGTGCAGGTCGTCGCGCTCGTAGCCGATCAGTTCATGCTCATCCAGACGCATGCCCAGCAGGTGGCCGCTGCCGTAAGTGAGCCAACTGACGCGGTGGCCGTCGGGGCGAACGGTAGCAACTCGTTGGTTAAGCACGTCGTACTCGTGCTGCCAGATCGCGACGGTGGGCTTTTCCAGCCCGAGGTAATGCTGGTATTCGCGCAGCAGATTGCCGGCCGGGTCGTGGAACCATTGCAGACGGCTGTCAGCGTTGTCAGCCAGCACCATATTGCCGTTGCCGTCGTAGGCAAAAGTCTCGCTTTGCGACTGCTCGCCCAGGGTAGCGCGACGCTCGATCAGGCGGCCCATCGGGTCAAAGCTCGCCGAGATGATGCGTTTGCCATTGATCAATTGGGCGAGGCGACCAGTTATCGGGTCGTACTGATAGCGAGTGCTGCGCCCGTCAAATCCGCTCTCTTCCAGCAGGCGTCCGACCGGGTCATAGTGGAAGTGCGCGCGTTGTTCGTTTTCGTTTTCCAGGGCGGTTAGCCGTCCGAGACGGTCCCAGCGATAGCGCAGGGTTTGCTCGGCGGCATCAACACGTTCGGCGATCAAACCGGCCGCGCTGTAGCTCCAGGTGGTGCAGCGATCGAGACCGTCGACATGCATCAACAGCCGACCTTCGGCGTCGCGTTCAAAGCGCTCTTCGGTTTTATCCGGGTGCTTGATCAGCACCAGTTGGCCAGCCTTGTATTCGTATTCGGTGGTGTTACCGGCGGCGTCGGTGAAGCAGATCATCTGCCCCAGTTCGTTGTATTCCCAAGCACTGGTTTTGCCTGAGCAATCGACGTACTCGACCAGTTGCCCGGCGTCGTTGTAATCCAAAGTCTTTTCGTTGCCGTTGGCGTCCTTGATCGCGGTGGGCTGACCGGATTTGTTGTAGGCGTATTCGGTTTTGTTGCCCAGCGGATCGAGCGCTTCGACCAGGTTGCCTTGGTCGTCATAGGCGCGTTGCCACTGACCACCCTCGGCATCACTGATTTTGATCAGCATGTCTTGGTCGTCGTAGGCGTAATGCATCACCGTGTGATCGGCTCGGATGTGTTCGAGCAGGTTGCTGCGTTCATCGTAGCTGTAGCGATCCGTGCTGCCATCGGCATTCACGCGGCGCACGATGTTCTTGGCCTCGTCGCGGAAGAACCATTCCGAACGCTCATCCGCGTAACGGATGCGGTAGGTGTAGCCAAGGATGTCGTAGTAGTGCCAGGTCTCGTTGCCGAGCGCATCGGTGACGTAGGTCAGACGGATGTTTTCGTCCCACTCCAGACGCGTGTCGAAACTGCCATCGTCGGCCCATTCGCGCACGGCTTTGGCCTTGGCGCCTTGGCCGTTCCATTCCAGATTCATGCCGCGCCCGGTGCGGTCGGTGTAGCGGGTGATCAGGTGATACTGGTATTGATACAACCAGACTGCGCCGTTCTCATCCTGCGCCCGAATCAGGTCGCCATAGGCGTCGTACTGGTAAGCACAGAGTTGTCGCAGTGGGGCACCGTCAACGATTTGCCAAAGGCCTATCAGTCGGCCGTGATCGTCGATCATCGTGCCGAGGTGCAGGTGCACCTTGTTGATGTCGTTTTCCTGATAGGTGATCAGGTCGGAGAGCACCGATTGTTCGCCATGGCGATGCTCGTAATGCAGCATGATCCCGGCGCCGTTGCGCAGAGAAATATTGGTCAGCACAAAGCGCTGGCCATGGCGGACGTAGGTTTCCTTGCGCTCGAAACCACGGCACAGCAGAAGTTGATCTTCGCTGTTGCGGACCAGGGTGATGTTTTCGATCGCGTCGTAGTGGAACAAGCCGACCTTTGGCAGTGGGTAGCTGTGGTCGCGGCCGTCAGCGCCGTAGAACGTCAGCCCATCGTCCACGCAGTCAAAACGCGTGGTGAATTCGTTGATCCAGCGAGCGCCGACTTCGCTCTGATCGTAGGCATCGAGGCAGGAGTTGTACGTGCGCGTCCATTCGATCGGAAAGGGGCCAGGCAAGCTGAAATCGGTATGGCTGAGGCTTTCCGATCCCAAAGCAAAATTGATGCTGTTGCATGTACCCGTGCAGGTGCCGTTTTTCTTCGGCTCGGGCGCGCCTTTCGCCGGCGCCTGTTGGCCGTTGGCGGCCAACTGCCCCTCGGACGCCGTGTGCTTTGCCTGTCCGGTCTTGTCCGGGTGGACCCCGGCACTCTGGCCGTGGGCATTGCGCTTACGCCACAAAGCGACGGCACTGGAGAGGATCAGCAGCAACCAGCCGATCGAATTCTGCACCGATTCATCGTCGAGTTTGCTCAACTGCGTGCGCAGTTCCGGACCCATCGTCCGCAGTTTTTCGGTTTCGTCGGAAACGGTTTTTTTGAAGTCATCGGGCACCAGATTTTGCGCCACGCTATTGGCAAGGCCCTTGCCAACCGCTTTATAAGCACTCGCGGCAGCCCCGAAAACATTGCTGAATGAGGCCAGCGGATCATTCTTGAATTGATCGACTGCTGCGCTCGCTTGGGCGCTGGCCGCATTCAGATCACCTTTGGCATCCAGATTGCCGAAAGCGACCGCCTCGATGCCCGTGGCAATCTCATTGATGACCTCTTCGCCGAGCTTGCCAGCGTCCGCAAGAATCCCGGGCAACTTGCCCTTGGCCTGTTCAACGAAGTCGTCGAGGGTGCCCATGATAGAGGCGTTCAGGTGCCCGACCAGCACCTCGATCACGGATGCACTGAGCAGCATTTTGCTGGTGGCCTTCATCTCTTGGCGTACCAGAAACAAAGTCGGGCGCAGGGTCATGCGCGCCGCCGCCATGGCCGGCGGTAATGGCAATACACCTATCAGGTTGATGCCCAGACTGGCCCACGCCAGCAGGTCGCGCTTCTGGGCATTCGACAGGGTGACGATGTCACCCAGCGCATCGACCAACGCCATGATGTTGCCCACCACGGGTAAGGCGCCGGCGACGTTCTTGATCCGATCAAGGGTGACCACGCCATCCGTGGCTGATTGCAACCAGGCATCGAAGGTCGCTGCGCTGCTGGCAACGTCCTGGATGTCGATGGCGTTCAGTGGAACGATGGCAACCTGAGGTTCACGTTTTACGATTTCAGTGGTCATGACAGCATCTCACCCGCCAACAGGCCTGGGGTTTTCAAGGAAGGTTTTGGAAGCGTTGGCGCGGGAAGCGTCGGTAGCTGTCCGCCCTTGCTTGCTGCGCCGAGGATGCTCGACGCACTCGGCATGGCGGCACTCGCCAGTTTCGGCAATCCAGCCACTCCGCCCTGCACAGCGCCTTTCACCTGCTGCGCCGTTTGCATTGCGCCCTGCGCGGTCTGCATCGCACTCATCCCTGTTTGTGCCATGTCCTTACCCTTCTCCAGCATGTCCCAGTTCTTGCTCGGCAACACTTGAGCGACCATTGCTTGCACCTGACTCGGCACGTCTTCCGCGCCCGGCGGATTCAACGGCCATTCCGGCTTGCCGATGTAGCTGCCATCGCTCCAGGTGTCTGCCGGATCCTTGCCGAACAACACACGCGCTGGCCCCGGTGCGGCGCCAGAGACGCTGGCGAAACCCTTAGCGTCGAGCTTGCCCTTGATGCTTTTGCCCAAGGCGTCGATGACTTCGTAATCGCCTTCCTTGATGCCTTGGCGCCCGGTGTACTGGTTGAACAGTTCGAGGTTGCCCTTGCCAGGTTTCGGCGGTTCCGGGAACACGCCGGCCAAGCTCTTGGCGCCGGTGTAGGCAAAGTTCGCCGCATGTGCCGTGTACGGGCCGCTGGTAGCGTGAGTAATGCCACCAGCGTTGTAAGTCGTGGCACTGCCACCACCCTGGATCACCAATTCAGTCTTGGCGGTAATGGTGATGCGGTCGGCATTGGCGGTGATGTTGAGTTTGGCCAGCAGATTGATGCTGTCCTTGAGCGCCCGCACGTCGATGTCACCGGACGCGGCTACCAGGCGCCATCCCATGCTTTGCACGAACAGGCGCATGCCGCGACTGGCGCTGGCCAGCAGGCGTTTACCGATGGAGAGGCTAGTGTGCCCGGTGCTGCTCAGCGCCAGGTGTTCGCCGGTGGCGATGTGGCTGGAACGCGGGGTGGTCAGGGCGATGCCCGCCGGACTGGCGAGCACCAGATGCGGCTCGGTGAATTCCGGGAATTCGTTGGCCGTCATGTTCGCCGGGCCACTGCCGAGCACGCCTTGATGCTGGGCGTGCAAGGCCTTGGCCACGTCGTCCTGATCGCCGGCTTCCTGCGCTTGCAACTCTTTGGCTTGCACGGCAAAACCGTCCTGCTGATCGCTCGCGGTGGCGAGGCGTTCGGCAGTTTCCGGCAGATCCTTGTGATGTTTCGACTCGTTCGGGCGCGGCTCGGTGGTGATCAGCAAACCGGCACCGGCACGCACCGCGCCATGGCGGTCGGTGCGCAATTCGAAACCTTCGCCGCGCGGTTGCCCACCGCTCGGGCGTGGATGCGTCAGGTAGCCGAGGTTGATCGCACTCGCACCGTGATCA
>NZ_CAXAOQ010000055.1:0-7932 GCF_963970575.1 Pseudomonas sp. EA_65y_Pfl2_P74 | reverse complement strand
CGGCAGCCAGACCGCCCACGTCACCGGCCCCAAAGGCGAAGAAATCCACTGCGACCAATACGGCCGCATCAAAGTGCAATTCCACTGGGACCGCGAAGGCCAGGCCGACGACAAAACCAGCTGCTGGTTGCGCGTTTCCAGCTCTTGGGCCGGCGACCGCTACGGCGCCATCTCCATCCCGCGCATCGGCATGGAAGTGCTGGTCACCTTCCTCGAAGGCGACCCCGACCAACCGCTGGTGACTGGCTGCCTGTACCACAAGGAAAACCCGGTGCCGTATGCACTGCCGGCGAACAAGACTCGCAGCGTGTTCAAAACGCTTAGCTCACCGGGTGGTGGTGGGTACAACGAACTGCGTATTGAAGACAAAAAAGGTGCGGAGCAGATCTACATTCATGCGCAGCGGGATTGGGATGAAAACGTAGAGCATGACCAGAAGATTCGGGTCGGGAATGAACGTCACGATACGGTCGAAAAGAACAGTTACACCGAACTCAAGGCCGAAGAGCACCGCACCACGATTGCCGACCGAAAAATTGAAGTGAAGGCCGACGATCACCTGTCCGTGACCCAAAACCAGCACATCAAACTCGGAACCGCTCAATTGACCCATGCCGGGAAAGAAATCCACCTGAAGTCTGGCGACAAAATGGTGATCGAGGCGGGAACGGAATTGACCGTGTTGGGTGGCGGTAGCTTTATCAAGCTTGATGCTGGCGGCGTGACGGTGGTTGGGCCGGTGGTGAAAATCAATGCCGGGGGGGCTGCGGGAACCGGGTCAGGGATTGCGATTTTGCTGCCGAAACTGCCGATACCACCGCCGTCAGCCAAACCCGGTAATTTGCTCGACACCGCCCAACCCGGCGTCATCGCACCACCGGCCAAGCCAAGGGAGTATTTCTTCGATATCAAGTTGACTGACGTCCCGGGGGACGAAGGTTTCCCGTTGGCACACACCGCTTGGTCGATTGTTCAGGACGGCGAGCAGGCCCCCTTGCTAGAAGGTCAAACCGACGACGACGGACGGGTCAACATCGATGAAACCCAGCGTTTGAAGTTGTCCCAAGCCTATGCGACCAAGGGCCCTCTGTGGCTCTGCTATCCGGGGCAACGCGTGCCAGTGGCGCTGCATGACGAACCCTCGGAAGCCGACAAGGAGCGCTTCGCCCTCGCCGCCCTCGACTTTCACGACAGCGCCAAACATGGCCGGATCAGTACGGCGAACAGTGAACGCAGCAAACAGGATCTGCTCGCCGACGGCAATCCGTACAACCAGTTGCAAACCAGGGACGAATGACCATGACGGACTCAGCAACGCCTTACAACGGCATTCGCCACAAAGAAATCAGCCAGATCAATACAGCTCAGGGCAAGGCCCTGCCAGCGGTGAACGCGCCGGACTTCTTCATCCAGGACGAGTCGGCCTTCGCACCCAAGCGCAGCGGCAATGACGTGCGTTTCTTCACCACCGGCGAGGACTACTACAAGGATCTGGCCACTGAAATCGGCAATGCCCAAACCTCGATTTTCATCACGGGCTGGCAAATCAACTACGACGTCACGCTGGACGGCAAACAAAGCCTTTGGGAATGCCTGCACGCCGCACTGGTGAAAACGCCGACCCTCAAAGTCTTCGTCATGCCGTGGCTGAGTCCCGCAGCTAGCGTCGGCACCCACGACTTCGAAACCATGCTCGCGGTATTCCAGCTCAACGCAGGGCTCGGCGGCGCACGCGCATTTTGTACACCGGCCATCCAGCAAAGCGACATGAAAGGCCTGGGTTCAACGTTTTCTCACCACCAGAAATGCGTGGTGATCGACAACAAGATCGGCTACGTCGGCGGCATCGATCTGGCTTACGGGCGTCGTGATGACAACAACTTCAGCCTTGATGCCCGCGATCGCAAGGGCAACGACGCGTACAACCCGGGAATTCCGCATCTGGGCTGGATGGATAAACATACGCATGTCAGTCGTACCGGCCTACTGATGGGAACGCTGTTCGACCTATCCAAACCTTCTGTCGACCTTTCTGTCGGCCCCGTCAAAGTTCCTGCGCCTAACCGCGCAGAGGTGATTAATGGTGCGGTTCGTCTGCAAAACTTCTTCTCTAGTCCCGCATTGCCGATAGTCGAGCAAGGAGCAAAGGTCTTCAATAGCGCCAAAGCTGTCGCGGGTAACTTTGACCCCTTGGCCGGCGCAAGAAAATACCTGACCGATACGCTCATTCGACAAATCAGCGCACTGGTCCAACACAACTGGAAAAGACTGCCAATCGCAGAGCCTCTGCAAAGCCAGATGAAAGTTTGGATCGAACAAGTCGAAAACACCAAAGGCAGCCTGAAAATGGCCTTGCGTATGAAGAGCTATGAACTAATTAACAATTGGATGAGCTCAACCGATCTTGGGCGTATGGTCGGCATGTTCTGCGACAAGGGCTACGACGCCATACCGACTGACAAAATGGCTTGGCTAAACAATATCAACCAGGTCGCAAGCTCGCTTATGGGCCACCTATATGCTCTGTTTCAAAACCGATTAGAGAGTCATGTCGAACCCTATCATTACCTAAAACACACACCACAGCCGCTCGCTTCTGGTGATTACAGTCGTCTAGGTGACGACCAGCCCCGCATGCCGTGGCAGGATGTCCACAGTCGCATCGAAGGGCCTTCGGTCTACGATTTGTCACGCAACTTCATTGATCGCTGGAACGGCCAGCAAGCCTACATAGCCGACATCAAAAACCTGGAAAAAACGGATGTCGTCGCGGCGCTAATGGAATGGTTGAACACTTTGACCAAGCAGGCAGGCTTGCCCCATCACCTCGATAGCAACAATCGTCTGCAACTGAACCTGCCGATGCCCAAACCAGTGTGGATCAATCAGCCGGCTTCCCTGCCGACGACGCCACAAGCAGTGACAGGTAAGGTCAGTGTGCAGGTTTTGCGCAGTGCTTCTGCAACGATGACTGCACAGGAAGCCAAAGGCCGTAGCCGAGCCAAGGTGAATTTACCATTACCCCCAGGCATCAATGCCGGTGGTGTGCAAGCCAACTGCCACAGCGCAATGCTGCAGACGATTTCCAGTGCGCAGCATTTCATCTACATCGAAAACCAGTTTTTCCAGACCGATTTCGGTGATGAAGGCGAACTACCGGCCAGTAAAGCAATGTCTGGTCCGATGGCCAGTCTGCGGGACCCATCCACCTTGAATCATGACTTCGTGGCCCGCATCAAACTAAATGAAGCATTGACTGATCAGGACTTTACCTTGATCGACTGGAAAGAAGTCGACGCCATAAGTCAGCAACCCGGTGCCGAAGCGCGTAAGTTTATCGACAGCTTCCTAAAAATCTGGCAAACCAACGCTCAAGGCTGGCTAACCCGAAAACTCGGCAAAGAACAGAAACTAACCAATAGCATTGGTAAGGCACTTGCTGACCGAATTGGACGAGCAATCAGGGAAAACCGCCAGTTCCATGTTTACATGATCCTGCCGGTACACCCCGAAGGCGCGCTCAACGTGCTCAACTTGATGCATCAGATTCATTTGACTATGCAAAGCCTAGTGTTCGGCGAACAGAGTCTGGTTAAGCTCATTCAGCGACATATGGCGCTGAAGTCGATGATGGATCGCGGCGCTAGCCGGGAAGAAGCAGCCAAAATCATTGAGCGCAAGGACAGCTTCGGACAGCCCGTATATGCCCAGCAAGACTGGACAAAGCACCTGACCCTCCTAAACCTCCGCACTTGGCACAATTTCAAGAGCGGCAGAGTGGTAACCGAGCAGATTTATGTTCACAGCAAACTGTTGATTGCAGACGATCGCGTAGCGATTCTAGGCAGCGCCAATATCAACGATCGTAGTCTTTACGGCATGCGCGACTCGGAACTGGCGGTGATCGTGCGTGACAGCGAGCCGACACCGATCATGCTCGACGGCAAAGCTACGCATCAGGTGGGTAAAAGCATCAATAAATTACGCAGAGACTTGTGGAAGAAGCACTTCGGCATAGGCCTCACGACAGGCTCTGTCAAACCGGCAAGCGATTTGGGTAAGTACCTTGACCAACCCGCTGCCGAGAAAACCTGGAGAGAAATACAGTCGCAGGCCAAGCTGAATACGGCCGCCTATGAAAGCTCCTTTGGGTTCATTCCTCGAAACAAGTCAGGAAAGCAAGCGGCTTCCATCTGGCCTACCTGGAGCTACAGAGATCCGGACAACGCAAGGCTCGGTGGCCAGTTAGTAGCACCTATGCCGTATGAAAACGGCTTTTGGGAAAGTAAAACACTGACCAAAGAACCCGCCTATATCGCGCCTGTGGGCATCAAGGGCTTCATCACCGAGCTACCGATAAAATGGACACTCCATGAAAATAACAACTCAGACTTGAACATCACCATCCTAGCCAACGTCCCGGACAAAAATGATGATCGCGCACTGGCCTGTGTGGACGCGCCAACGCAAGAGGAAATCAAACACTCATGAAATCGTATACCTGTCTCTTGATTGTCAGTTTGGTTGGCTTGTGTGAAATAAGCAGCGCTGAAGAGCCGAAAAAAGAATGCATCGGGCGGACTACATTTAATGCGCTCGAAAGCATGGAGTGGGCCACCTACCCCACCGCTAAGCATCTGATCAGCGAGGGTGGCGGGCATACGTTCAGCAACAACATAAGTGCCGAGCATGAGTACCTTAGCTACAACAATGACCAAATTACGGTCAGAGTGAGTGGCATCACAACCATTGAAGATTTCCAGACACAACGTAATGCCATTGTTCATAAGGGTGAGATGGCTAAAAGAGAGGTAATGGAGGAAATCGAAACGAACAAGAAGCTGCTGCAGAGCATCAGCACGATGGGATATAGCCAAGAAGTCTTAGATCGACAGAAAAAAATAATCGCTGATCTGGAAAAATCCGTTGCCCAAACTGCCATCGAAGAACATGACCTAGGCATTAACGACTCGCATGTCCTCGGCAGTCAGACAACGCCAACCGAGGTTCTTCTTTGGCGCAACAACCGAATCTATTACTTCAATTTCAAAACACTGGATCAAGAACGGAAGAACGCCATCAAGGATCTGATCGCGAGTTTCGAACCTCGCAACCTCTACCAAGTGCCTACTGGCCCGGGCGTGTGCATGCCCTACGGTTTCATCCATGACGACGGTAAAACCGGATTCAGCGTGAAGAACAGCCTGCGTTTCACCAGCACGCCCAATGTGATTTTGAGCCTGATCAACGCCTCGCAAGGCGACCCTACAAAACCCACTACCGGCACCTACGACACCGACTACCGCCCCGGCTACGACGCGGAGAACTGGAAAAAGTCGAAGATCATGGAAAAGTTCTACATCGGCAAACACATGACCACCCTCGAAGGCTGGCGCTTGGACCCTCGGCCGGAATCCGCCGAGCAGGATCGCGCCTGGTTTGCCATAGCCCATGTCGGCGGTCTGGTCAGTCCGTTGATTGCGGCGCAGATGTTCACCTTTCAAAAAGGCACTGACGGTTTGAAGGACCTGACGCCTGCGCCCGAGGCCGTCATCCCGAAGTTTCTGAAACTGACGCAGAGCATCAGCTCGCAATAGCTGAAATCTCGCTTCGAAATGAGCACAGTTCATGACACGAGTCATCATCACACTCGCCTACTTGTTGCTAGGCGCGCAGTCAGCACTGGCAGACCCCGGTTACCAAGAATGTCTCGGCCGCACAACGTTTCAGGCGCCGGAGTCATTTGAATGGGCGACCTACAGAATTGAAGACAGTCGAATAGACAGTGGTGGTGGACATACGTTTTCAAAAAAAATCCACGCCGTGAGTGACTATGTCAGTTACGACTATGACCAACTCACTATACGAGTGAGTGATGTTACGACACGCGAAAAATTCGACAGAGCCCGCAACGCTATTCTTCACGATACCGAACTCTACAAAAAACACCTCGAGCAAGAGCTAAAAACAGAAAAGAGTCTGCTGGAAACGATCAAGCGCAGCTACTCAGCGGACATCGTAAAAGCCCGTGAAGCCGAGATTGCGGCTCTGGAAATCCGAATAGAAAGAACCAAAGGCTATGAACACGACTTGGGCATCCCTGACGCTCATATTCTGGGTAGCGAAGACACACCCTACGAGTTTCTCCTCTGGCGCAACAACCGGGTGTTTTACTTCCATATGAACAAACCGACCGAGAATGCAGCGCAAAGGATCAAAGATCTCGTCGCCCGATTTGAAGCCCGCGACCTCTACCAAGTACCCAACGGCCCGGGCGTATGCATGCCATACGGTTTCATTCACGACGACGGCAACACCGGTTTCAGCGTGAAGAACAGCCTGCGTTTCACCAGCACGCCCAACGTGATCATGAGCCTGATCAATGCCTCGCAAAGCGACCCGACCAAAGCTACCCGAGGCACCTACGACACCGACTACCGCCCCGGCTACGACGCGGAGAACTGGAAAAAGTCGAAGATCATGGAAAAGTTCTACATCGGCAAACGCATGACCACCCTCGAAGGCTGGCGCTTGGACCCTCGGCCGGAATCCACCGAGCAGGATCGCGCCTGGTTTGCCATAGCCCATGTCGGCGGTTTGGTCAGTCCGTTGATTGCGGCGCAGATGTTCACCTTTCAAAAAGGCACTGACGGTTTGAAGGACCTGACGCCTGCGCCCGAGGCCGTCATCCCGAAGTTTCTGAAACTGACGCAGAGCATCAGTTCGCAATAGCCGCATCACCCGCCATACAAATGTGGGTAACCGGCTAATCAGTTAACCGTGCCGTTCCGAACAAACGCACGCGGTTCAGTTCTCCCTTGTGTGCTTGCAGCAAAATGGGGGCAGTTCCGCCAGGCATCTCCACGTAAACTTCTGCGGCCGTGACCCAGCCTGCACGCCACGCCGCGCAAGCCACCGCACTGGCACTGGTGCCCGATGACGCCGTCGGCCCTTCGCCGCGTTCGAATACCCGCGCGATGATCCGCTGCGCTGATCCGCGCGCGGCCCATTGCAGGTTCACACCCGCCGGACAAGGATTGCCAACGCCGGTCGGCATTGCGTAGGCAATCCGGGTCAGGCCTTCGGTCAGCGGTGAAACGCGCATCTGATCGTTGCTCGGCAAAGCGGCCGCATCGCTGAGCAGCGTCACGCAATGCGGATTGCCGATACGCACGAACTGGCTGTGGCGCCACGCGGGATCGAGTTGCGCCAAGGCAGGAACATGGCTCACGTCCCGCCCATTGAGCTCACGGCTTTCGACATTCTGCGCACCGACTGCCGATGGGCCGAATCCGGGTTGGCCGAGGTCAAGCCAAAAGCCTTTTACGCCTTCGACTTCGGCCGGTTTCACCGAGGTTTCCACCGGTTGGCCCTTGTCGTGATGGACGCGCAGCAGCGCCCCATGTGCCGGCAGCACACCTTGCTCAGTCAGCGCTTGGGAGAAAATCGTCAGGCCGTTGCCGCTGCGTTCGGCGAGTGTGCCGTCGGTGTTGACGATCAAGACATCAAACGGCGGCGCGGCCTGAAACGGGCCAACCAGCAACCCGTCGCTGCGGTGGGATTTGCTCCCCTCAGGTGCCTGCCCCTCGGGCCAGTCGCAACAAAGCGCTACAGCCAGATGACTCCACGCCTGCCGTGATGACGCACAGTCGGCGGCGCTGGCGGGTAACTCAATACCGGCCTCACGCAGCGCTTGGGGCGAAATCACCCCATAGAGGTTGCCTCGGGCATCGTAGAACTGCGTCATCACTGGCTCCTGAATCCGCGTTTGCAAAGCACATCACTTTACCGGCTGGCACGATCCATGTGGGAGATTCTATGGTTCATGCCTAGCCCCTAAACCGCTTTAGGTGAGTATTCGCTCTGGTTTTTCAACAGAGCAAATACCACCCGGGCAAGCTTGCGGGCTAGTGCGACCAGTGCTTGGGTAGT
>NZ_CAXAOQ010000054.1:0-9758 GCF_963970575.1 Pseudomonas sp. EA_65y_Pfl2_P74 | reverse complement strand
AAGCAGCATCTTAAGTAATGCGGCTCTGCGTTCAGGTGAATAGTACGGCACGACCAGTCTCTTTCCGCCCCCGATATGCTTTTTTTGGAAAAACCGGAGAGGCGACAACTATCCTGACACCGGGGGGAAGCAGCAGAGCTGGGCTAGAACGATCGCGATAAACCGTAACTTCATGATTGCGACCATTCCCCCAAACGATCACTTCACCGCTTTGAAGGTATTTGAGTGCGCGCTGCTGCAGTTTGTGTGCTGCCAACTTAGCGTTGATTTCTCTTTGTATCTGCGCCGGTTTTACTCCTTCGACACCCCCCATCACCGCCATTCCAATATCGAGATTGAGCTCCTGCAAAGGCTGCAGGTTTAGGTAAAGGCGCCCAACGAGAGGCTCGGGCAGCTCATCAACACAACCGGATTTAATGATGAGCGGTACGATGCGAACGCCTGGCTCGGAGGAGATCTTTTTCAGCATTTCCAGCTCACGGTAAACTCCTGATCCTTTTTTCTGGGCAGATTTCACGTAATCGTGATCGCACAAGCACAGGATCAAAATTGGGCGTTTCGACAACTCTTGGGCTATCACTCCATCTATAGATTCTCCGTAGTGAATGCTGTCCCGATCCCAAAAAACGTCGTTACTCCAGTTGATCCTATCGACGATGCGCTGGCGCACCCATTCCTTGTTTTCTAAACCGTCACCCCATGCATACGAGATGAAAATCGAACCGCATTTTTCCGCTTCAGTCATTTTTTTCACTTCAGAACTGTCCAACGCGCCATCCAATATGTCGCAGAAATGACTCGGTGGCCCCGCATCTAACATTAGGAATGCAATCGAACGCTGCAAAGCTTCGCACTAGCATGAAACCACTCAGTAAACAACTACGACAAGCGGCTGGTTACACAGTTAGATGCGCTTGAATTCCGACCTCAGATTAAGCATCTCATTACTGACAGAGAATGCCAGCTCGCTATTTCACTTCACCCCATGGGGAAGTGATCATCTTGACCCTCAGGAATGATGGCAAGGCTACCAAGGCAGCTATCGGGCCGTAAGACGATATCCGTGCCTGTCCATCCAAATCCAACCTTTCGCATAAGAACGGCTATCCTCAACGAGCGGAGACAGGCCTCGACAGCTTAACTGTCGACATTGTCACGCGAGAAAAAGTACCTACGACCTACACGAAAATGTATAGGCCGCGGGGCTACTGCCGTGGGTCTCGCGGAAAAACATTCGGAAGGTGATAGCAATAAATGCTACGGACGGGGCCTAAGCGAAAATTTATCTACGAGGCATCAGGATACATCTACGTGATTGGAGGGATGTTGTCCTCATTAATCGTATGGCTGATGGACGTCAAAAAGGACGATAAATGGATCGAGCAAAAACCCATACTTTGGCTGCTCATCGATCGTTTTCAAGAAATGGCTATTTGGCTACTGCTCGCGGTAGGTTTAGTAATCGCTGCAACGGCGATTATGAAACGGATGGCGGATCCATGGGTTGTTGAAAAGTTACAATTTATTCTGAATGAGTATCAAGATAGGGTTTTTAAGAACCTAAACGTACCTAAAGATCACAATCGAGTGACGTTATTCAAGTTCAAAAAAAACCTATTCTTCCGTCGGCACTGGCTTGAGTCGGGGGTGTCCACATGGTTACCCTTCAAGACACGTCGATTTTGTGGTGACTATCTGGTTCCTTAAATGCGCTCCGGTCATCTGACGCTCAATACGAAAACTATTTTTTATATTGATAGCGAAAATAGTGCCAAATCTCAGGGCGTTGCAGGCTTGGCCTGGTCACAACGCGGCGTGGTGATCCTACCCGACCTACCGGAGATCACGTCTAACACCAGGCCCAAGGCTCGAGAAAACTATGCTACGGTGACTAAATCATCGGTACGCTTCTTGGAGCGCTACCTGGCCGAGGGAAGGACTCCCTCACGCGCGATGGCCGCAATGCCGGTGGAGTGCAACGGCAAGCTATGGGGAGTGATTGTCTTGGATAGCCTTGATCCCTTGGGGGTGACAGCTGACTCAGTCGAACACTACACGTTAACCGTGGCCCTGATAGGGCAGCTTTTGGAGAGAGCCTGATGAATACATCAAGCGAAGAATGGATTTCGGTCTCCCAGCATGAGCTGAACGTAATCGAATCCAAGGAGCAACGAGGCATCAAGTTGCAATTTATGTTTTCCCCTGCTGACCTCCCTACGGCATGGAGGGGATATCACATAGATTCAACCACATTAGTGGTTGAATTCAAGTACTTGTCAGGTAGTGAGACCAAAGTTATCCAGAATCAAGATGACGGCGTGAGCATCGAAGTCGGCAAGAACAGCAAACGCATATACAGAATTATTCTAGACCTCATGAAGACTCCATCATCCGGTGCGATCAGGGTATCCAAAGCAGCAAACGCCCTTGAGCATGGTAGAGGTCTGAATAAGAGCAACTCCGAGGTTATTCAGAAGTTTCTGACTTCAAAAAAATCTCGACCCGAATTGCTTCACATGATGGGCGCATAGGTCGGACCTACGCTGCTCTGCCGTCAGCGACAGAGCGGGCGCAGGTAGCGACGGTGTTAATTTGAAGCCCTTGGTCCGTCCTCAGCGTATACCCGGCTCATATTCATTGTACTGGGCATATTCTGCGCACCTATCGCACAGCGCCCCTTCTCTGCCTCGTAACTTTCAAGTTGCAAAAGGAACGATGGCGCCTTTTTGAGCCCTATAGCACTACAATCAATAGGACTCCATTCAGAGGTGTTTATGGTTAAGCACGCAAAATCAAAAAGCGCTTCGCCCGAGACCGCTCGTGCGTACGTGGGAGTGCTGAATGGAATTGACCGCGAGGCCGACATCCAGATTAAGGGTTTTGAGAGCGGTACCGAACTGCTGAAGTTCTTAGACATTTGCAACCGAAAAGAATCGAACTCTTGCATTGTGGATGTTCAGTTGGCGCTGCCACCCTGGCTAAATACTACAGACAGGTGGGTGGCTCAATCTCTGATAGCAATAGCCCACGGGCAGTTCCAAGTTCCGGGTCGGCGCGTTCGAACTAAGTACATCTTCCAGGTCGCGTCAGGACTGATGTATACCGACGATGCGCTGGTTTTCCCCTTGAATATCCAAGAGTGCACAATTCTTTACAAAATGGGAGACCCGCCTGGATTTGGTCAGCAACCACACCTAGAACCCCATCAGGTTCAGATTTCCGCACTCATCGAAAGCTTATTAAACGCCGCTGACGCTTCATAAAAATTCATTGCTCCTAGTCGCCACATTGCTGCCGGCCCATAGGCGCGACTATGCAAATTTGCATCTGGAAAGAGTGCTTCCCCAAACATGGTCACTGGCCATCGGTCATTGGAATCCTCTCAACAGCTGCGCCAATTTGTACAAGCAGATCGACCACACGGCTCCGCACCCTTGGGTCGCTTGGAGAAATGTACTGAGCGACACCTTGTCGATCTGCAATCAGTTGTGTCAGAGCGTCAAAATCATTTTCGTTCAGATCAAGCTCCAGAATTACCCTACGAGTCATAACTAGCTCCAGCAGCGATTGACAGGCTTTATAGGTTAACATCCTGAGGATACAGACAGCAGGTGTATAAGCCCCGTCGATCTAATTTTTGACTACTACACTTCATCAGACATACGTTGTCCGTTGAGGTATAGGAGCATCCTTATCTTCCAGTGGAAGGTACAACCCTTTTTCAAGCCTAGCCACAAAGCCCTTCTGTTTGAACGTGCCAAATGCATTTGCAAAAATCGCACGCCATTCTGTCAAAGAAATTTTCTCTAGCGATTTAAAACGCTTATAAATTTCATCAGCCAAGTTATTGACTGACATAGTCATTTTTGCTGGATAGGTCGCGATTCTAGATTGAGCAAATACAAAAGCGACTAAATATAAAAGTCGCCCTGATGGAAGAGGAGCAAGCAATACATTTGCGCGTACTTTATTTTTACTTGCTCGCAAAATTGCTCCAACTGCGGCCACTTCAATCGGTAATTCAGCCTGCATTTGCAAAGTGTACGATTTAGACAATTGCGAGGTTATGGCCGCATCATACAAACGAATTTCCTCCATAACATCTTCATCAATAGGTGCTGATCTAGTGGCCGCCGTGGCACACAAAGCGCACTCACACTTGAAAGTATCAGTGTGCGGGGTAAGTCGATCACACACCTTGCAAAACTCCATTATCATCAAACTACGAAAGGATGATTCATTATCACCACTTAAATCAGGTTTGATTCGATAAAACCTAGTTAAAGTATCGCCATACCATATGAATACTGGATGAGCAACTCTGATACAGAGATATTCAAGCCAAAGTAGAATTTGAGTTTCGTGAGATTTTATCTCAACAAGCCAAGCCCTCCACTCCTCAGCCCATCTAATATCCAGACTTTTTAAACCTAGAGACTTATCAGTTGTGCTACCAGCAATTAAATTCCTTATACGCAAAGGCACCTGCTGCTGTGTTAGAACTTCAGCACTATTTGGATTTTTCTGTAAGCGCGATTGGAAATCTCTGTTGCCTTTCCAGAAACGATTATGAGCATTGTATAGTGCAATAAACTTCGTGGTCGCACGTGAATACGCACTAAACAACTCAGCGGTATCCAGAGCTTCTGCGCCAACCACGATAACTACTGGAGCCTCCAAGCCACGGAATTTCGCAATAGTTTCAGTGGGTATCTTCTGAAATCGTAAAAAATCGACGTAAACTTTGTCTATGATTGAGCCTGTCAAGACAACAATATCATCATTATCCACCCCCTCTTCGACCAGCATGCTTTTAATACGAAGCAGTTCTTCACAAGGCGATAGCGTAATGACTTCAAGGGCAGTATCTGGTTCCACAACTCTTGGTGATGAGTGCTGAAGCTTTGGGGGAACTACCTCTGCAAGAATCTCGGTAACCGCCTTAGGCATGCGCAAGATAATCGTAAGTGGGAACGCCTCAACGTCAAGAATTTCTTTCAACCCCTCCAACGATACGACATTTCGTTCAAACTTGAAGACCTGAGTTTCATCACAGAAAAACGCCTTAGGCTTTTCATCAAACCAGCTCACAAGTGTCTCACACCACGAATGAGCTAAAGCTTGAGATTCATCAACCACGAGAGCGTCGTACTCGGTCATCAACTCATGTTGGATAGCAGCTTTAAGGTCTTCAACACAATCAACCTTGTACCAATCCTCACCGACCACTCCTCGCTTAGCAATATCAGCGGACTGGCGACATAGTCCATGCCAGGTCATTACTGTGCAAGATTTATAATCATCAAGCTGATCACGAATATAATCAGTAAGTCTTGAATTGAAGGAGAGCACAAGTACATTCTTACCCTCCGCCGCAAACTTCCTTGCCACTTCAATTGCGACCAACGTTTTACCGGTACCCGGCCAACCGCTAATAAGAGAATGCTTACTATTCAGCACAGAGCGAACAACTGCGCTTTGCTCGCGAGTTAGCTGAAGCCACACCTTATTGTCGTAACGAATGCGACTTGCCCATCGAGGATGTCCATCGATCGTGGGAGAAAGATAATCAATGAGTTCTTGGGTTTTAGAGAGCCCTAAATCTGAATTTGATAGTGCCTGCTTCCAATACTTCATTAGCTCTATTATTTTCTCAGCGACGTCGGGATACCTTTGAAAATCGATATACAACGGTTGAGGCGGGTTGGCGGAAGTATCGTACATCCCTGGAGAGCAGGGGCCCTCACCGAAATCAGTGTTAGGGAAGATGAATCCGTAGCCGATATTCAGACGAAGCGTCGGTTTCGCCCCGAGCCACTCAGAGAATCCGTGTACATTCTTCCTCGTCTGACTGACCGGATTTATCTTAAAGCCTTCCCGGACATGAATGAACACAGAGTTCTCGACCCGATACACCCCACTCTTAACCTCAAGAGCTAGCACACCATTCTCGGGGTGAATTACGAGGAAATCGATCTCTCCTGTCGGTTTCGCAGATCTATCAAGCTTGTTCACCGCAGAACAAAGCCAAGGTAAGCTATGGATAACTGTGTATTCGTCAGGCAGGTTAGATTTGAGGACTGAGTAAAGCTGACGCTCACCATAACTTTCAGTGTGGTGTGGACCATGTTCCGGAATCATCCTTGCCATCTACAGCGCTCGCTTCTTACCAAATACCTATAACATCTATGCTCCGTTTTATTACCTCGGAGATAGACCAGAAAATTTTATTACGACCCAATGCGTCATTAACGAACTTGGCTCTTCAAATTTTTTCAAAGAACTATGCGAATTTTAGCTCGCAAAGAGGAACCATTAAAACCGCATACCCTTCCTGCCTCAATCACTACTCTGCGATATAGGATTCACGCAAAGCCTTAAGCGTTTCCAAGTCATCGATCCAGTAGCGCGATGTAAGCTCAGTTGCCAAGTTCCTGCCCAACTCACTCACCTCATCCCGCAGCAGACTTATTGACTTGAACTTTTCCTCAGAGTCAATAATTTTTCTAATTCCATCCGGCGTCATCAATTCCATTGTCGAGATTTTATTGTCAATGAGGCGAGTAAGCTGTTGCTTTGCCACAGCAACCAATGCCAATTCGTTGTATCCGGGCACTGATATCGGAGCGTCTTCAAAGTGATATACGAGCCCTGCTATCTCGTAACTGTTTACCAAGATCGCCGTTGGGCTATCACTATCCGCCTTCAAATTTTTGAGCATGCGAATAATTTTCTTGACACCACCACGGGTACGAGCTTCCTTTTGATTAATCTTATCAATATGAAGGAAGGGCCTATTCAAGAATGTATCGCCAGTGTTTTTTTGGTAGATTTTTACCTCACGATCTTTCTTGTTCTTGCTGATTTGATATGCAGAAGAGTCATGCCAATGCGACGGCACCACATCTACGCTTCGCGACAAACTCCCACCAGACAACGCAATGGCTTTGTCTTTTGTAATATCCACGTCAGCAACTGGATAGGCAGCTTTCAGGGCCGACTCCAGTTCACTGCGGAGGGAAGCGAGTTGAGCAATGCCGCTGGGCCCTACCCAACTTGAGTAATCCGATGTGTTCGCCCGAGCCCCTTGGAGATCAATGGTCAAGTAACGGCGCAGAAGCACCAGAATGTCAATGTCGCTGACACCACGAATATGGACGTTCAGTGGAACAGATCCCTGGTACTCGAACTGAACATCTGTGGCTATACGGTTTGTGATCTGGTTCTTCACCCTTTCACCTTCCGCCACGGAAATCTTCGTGTAGGTCGGATCAACTTCCTGCATGATCCCTAGCGCATATTTTGTCCACTGGCCGCTCGAACGAGTTTCAAACTTCTCAGAAATTAATCTCGTATTTGCAGTAATGCTATCCATCACCACGGTACTGCTGCTTCCCCGGCGCCGAGATTTAAGGTCTGTCAGCCTCCGATTAACATCCTTACCCATTTCAATTATCTCCTGGTAAATGTCATGGTCCCAGCAGTACCGCGCCCTTTGGCAGTGAAGTATTCACCTTGCGCGGATTTCAAACCTTTGGCGAATCTCATCTCACTATAGCCTTGGTGAGCGTTAAGATGGCCATTACCCGTCTTCGGTCGATTCATATAGCTGTACATCAACATCCAGCAGCCATCAGGCTCAGGAATCAATGCCACAGATACGCTATGAGATACGGACGACTTAGTTTCCAACCTGACGCGAATCTTCTCCCAAGTTTGAGAGATGGTCAGTTCCGCACACCAATCGTGCGCGACAGCACCATTATCATCGAGTGTTTGGCCGACACACTCCCAGTCCCCTGAGATATTGGGAACCTGAGCCAGAATACTCAACGGACGCCAGCCGTATTTATTGAAGAACCAGTGAAGGGCTGTGTATGTCAAGCTAGCTGTTAGCGGGATTACAACGAAGTACTTGCCCCAATCTGGCATTCCGAGTTGGGACATGAGGTCGGACAGCCCGATCCCAACCGCTGGAAGGAAGGAAACAACTATCGTGGCCAGCATTCCTAGGTAGCGACCGATGGTGCTCCTGCGATGGCCTATCACCGAATACTCATGATCTTGCATGCCATCCCTCGCACTCGCCGTTACCATAGCTCGGCCGGAGATGATAGCACTTTGAAATTAAGAGAACGCTGAAAATGTGCTGTTTGTCAGGATGAGCCCAAGCGTTGCCCCTGGCTTGCCGCTTTGTCTGCCGACCACTATTTATCAGAGGAAAGGCTCAAGGACCTGCCTCAGCGCTCGGCCTGCCCTTTCATCAGACCGCCCCCATTTTTCTCCACCCGTACGAGCAACATAACGTCCTGCGACCATACATCTGCTTGCGTCCGCACGTGACCTGGGCTCCTCAGATGCGTAATTGCATGGACTTGACCACCCATTTGCATCGTCACTGACCAGTCAATTGCCTTCGTGCTGATCAACAGGTTGCATTCGACTTGCCCAGCACACTCCGTAGTGACGATCGGCGGAGAACGGCCAAGAGCAGTCATCCTGTGCCGATGAACCAGAGGCAATTGTCCTTTCTCAGTTGCGGATTTGAACTAGACAACGCAAGCCCTCTTGTTAAGCCAAACGCGGCACGCCGCAGCTACGTACGTAACTAAAGCCCACACTTTTTTTAATGATAGCCTCTTGAAATCATCAGTCATCACCTCAATTAGCTAGGTACCTGGGAGCGTCTGCTGCCGGGCCAAGTCAGTCCAAATCTAGAGAGTTAGTTATGGCTATAAGCGATAGCGGTCAAAAAAAGGTCATTTCGGCCAGCGATGCAAGTAAAAAGCACTTTCAGAAAATTCAAAAAACTGGTAGTGCACCAACTCACCCGGGAATTTACGAGTGCCAAAAATGCGGTTATGAAGACTTGATAAACCGTGAGTGCCCGAAGCTCCCTCCATGCAGCGAATGCAGCGGAAGCGACTGGAAAATGAGCGTCTTTGCTCAGAATAGCGACCAGAAGGGCGGCAAACCGTTTTAACCCTAGCGGCCAATTCAGGGAGTGACGATCAAAGGAAAAAAGCCCCAATAGATCAGTTGGGGTTTCCGCTCGTCTTTAGCACAGCTTCAAGATCAAGTTGTTAGGCAAAACAATGTTTTCGACGTAGCCGAGCATTCGAAAGCCAGTTTTTTGGCACATAGGAGGCGATACGCTCGAGGGAAGGCTTGCTCTTTACCTATGAGGTCCATTAATACTCATCGCTACGTTCTGCCGACGTGCTTTGTCTCGGTTGACTGCTAGCATGTAGTAACCCAGAGAACGGAGTTCATACATGCTTTATCCGCTATTTGATCAGAATTGTGATTTGACTGCCTGGATCGAGCCGGGACGTAATATTTTCGACACCGATATGAACTGGATTGCGTACCTGTCGAACAATCATGCGTGGTCAGCTACATCTGGCAATTGGTTAGGCGCAGTACATGGTTTGCTGTGTTTGGATCATTCAGGTAGACCAGTGCTGTGGAACGCAAATGAACGCGTGGTAGGAACCGCTCGCCCGACTCGCCCGGCGCGTGCTGCAAGATCTGCTCGACCTGCACGCCCAGCGAGGCCTGCACGTCCAGCACGACCTGCCAGGCCAGCTCGTCCGACGGGTGGATGGACAGACCTTTCGGTGTTCCAATGGCCGGCGTTTTTCAAGGTTGTTGTCGCGTCGCCGTCTAACTATGCCGCTCTTTTCTCGGTCTGCTGCTGCCGATCCGGGTTCAACATCACAGTGCCCATCGGCTCCCAGTTTCTTGTCTGGCCAGAC
>NZ_CAXAOQ010000053.1:0-9913 GCF_963970575.1 Pseudomonas sp. EA_65y_Pfl2_P74 | reverse complement strand
CCAGTTGATGGCGCTAATGGGCTGAAAGGCCTTTTTTCGTCTGTTGCCCGCACAAAAACAAACGCCCCGAACAAGTCGGGGCGTTTTGTTGGGCCTTCATCAGTGTGTTTTCACACAGTCTGTTCGGGGTGCTTTTTTTATGCCCATGATTTAGACCTTCCGGCACACCATAGACCCAATGTGAGAGCAGGCTTGCTCGCGAGAGCGGTGAGTCATTCAGCATCCACTTTGAATATTAAGCAGCATTCGCGAGCAAGCTCCCCCCACACGGGATTTACCGCGCGACTTGAATCACGAACACAAAAAAGCACCCCGCAGGGTGCTTCATCTCAAACGATCGAACGATTATTGGCCCGACCCATTCTGCGACAGAATCAATTTACCTTCCTTGTCGACCGGAATCTGGTTGCCCGGATCGCGATCCATCCGCACCTTGCCCTCCTTGCCATCCAGCGAATAACGCACGTCGTAACCAACAACCTTGTCACTGATATCATTCACTGTGTTGCAGCGCGTTTGCGTGGTGGTGTAGGTGTCACGGTTTTGCATACCTTCCTGCACCTTGTTGCCGGCATAACCGCCGCCAACCGCACCTGCCACCGTGGCAATCTTCTTGCCGGTGCCACCCCCCACCTGGTTACCCAGCAAACCGCCCGCTACCGCACCGATAGCGGTGCCGAGGATCTGGTGTTGGTCCTTGACCGGCGCCTGCCGGGTCACGGTTACATCCTTGCAAACTTCACGTGGCGTCTTGATCTGTGTTTTAACCGGCTCAACGGCCAGCACTTGCGCATACTCAGGGCCGCTTTTAACCAGGCTGTAGGTGGCAACAGCACCCCCGGCTGTTACACCGACAGCACCCAATACCGCACCAACCAGTAACGACTTGTTCACATGAACCTCCTGACCATCACATGCGGGTCGGGCCCGCGCTTATCCCAGCCTTGGAGCATAAAAAAAGGCGCGAGTTCAACTCGCGCCTTTTTTGGCTGACAACCGGGAAAACGATGGCCGTTATGGACGGTCGTCGATTTCCTTGTCGGTGTTAGCGGGTGGAATCAGGTCTTCAGTGGTCAGATCCAGCCAGATCAACACCACGTTAGCGATGTAGATCGACGAGTAAGTACCCGCCAGAACACCGATAAACAGGGCAATGGAGAAGCCGAACAGGTTGTCACCACCAAAGAACAGCAGAGCCGAGATCGCCAACAACGTGGAGATCGACGTCGCCATGGTGCGCAGCAAAGTCTGAGTGGTCGAGATGTTGATGTTCTCGATCAACGAAGCCTTGCGCAGCACACGGAAGTTCTCACGAACCCGGTCGAATACCACGATGGTGTCGTTCAGCGAGTAACCAATGATCGCCAGTACCGCCGCCAGCACCGTCAGGTCGAAGGTGACCTGGAAGAACGACAGAATACCGATGGTCACGATCACGTCGTGGATCAGCGAAACAATGGCGCCGACCGCGAACTTCCACTGAAAGCGGAAAGCCAGGTAAAGCAGAATGCCGCCGAGCGCCAGCAGCATGCCGAGGCCGCCCTGGTCGCGCAGCTCTTCACCGACCTGCGGGCCGACGAACTCGACACGCTTGACCGTCGCCGGGTTGTCGCCGCCGACCTTCTGCAGAGCATCGGCTACCTGATGACCCAGTTGCGGGTCTTCGCCAGGCATACGCACCAGCAGATCAGTGGTTGCACCGAAGCTCTGCACGATGGCTTCGTGGTAACCCGACTCCACCAGTTGCTCGCGCACCTTGGTGACATCGGCCGGACGCTCGTAGGTCAGCTCGATGAGCGTACCGCCGGTAAAGTCCAGACCCCAGTTCATGCCCTTGGTGGCGACACTGAACAAGGCCAGCACGGTAAGGAACAATGTGACGCCGAACGCAACGTTGCGAACGCCCATGAAGTTGATTGTACGTAACATGGCAGCCCCTTAAATCCACAACTTCTTGAAGTCACGACCGCCGAAGATCAGGTTGACCATCGCGCGGGTCACCATGATGGCCGTGAACATCGAGGTAAAGATCCCGAGGGACATGGTCACTGCGAAGCCTTTGACCGGGCCTGTGCCCATGGCAAAGAGAATCCCGCCGACCAACAAGGTTGTCAGGTTGGCGTCGAGAATCGCGGTGAATGCCCGGCCGAAGCCTTCGCTGATTGCACGCTGCACGGTCATCCCGGCGGCAATCTCTTCGCGAATCCGCGAGAAGATCAGCACGTTGGCGTCGACCGCCATACCCATGGTCAAGACGATACCGGCGATACCCGGCAGGGTCAGCGTTGCCCCCAGCAGCGACATCAGCGCCAGCAGCAACACCATGTTCACGCCCAGAGCGACAGTGGCGATGATGCCGAAGAAGCGATAGATGGCGATGATGAACAGCGAGACAAACAGCATGCCCCACAGCGATGCATCGATACCTTTGGTGATGTTGTCAGCACCCAGGCTCGGACCGATGGTGCGCTCTTCAGCGAAGTACATCGGCGCCGCCAGACCACCGGCACGCAACAGCAGCGCCAGCTCGGACGACTCGCCCTGACCGTTCAGGCCAGTGATGCGGAACTGAGCCCCCAGCGGCGACTGAATGGTCGCCAGGCTGATGATCTTCTTCTCTTCCTTGAAGGTCTGCACCGGTACGTCTTTCTCGACGCCACCAACCACTTGCTTGGTGTAAGTGGTGACCGGACGCTGCTCGATGAAGATCACTGCCATGCTGCGACCGACGTTCGAACGGGTCGCGCGACTCATCAGTTCGCCACCATGACCATCCAGACGGATGTTCACCTCAGGCGTACCGTGTTCGCCGAAACCGGCCTTGGCGTCAGTGACCTGATCACCGGTGATGATCAGACCACGCTCGATCTGCGCCGGAGGACGATTGCCTTCACGGAACTCGAACGTCTCGGAGGTGGCTTTCGAAGCGCCCGGCTCTGCCGCCAGACGGAACTCAAGGTTGGCCGTTTTGCCGAGGATACGCTTGGCTTCGGCAGTGTCCTGCACGCCCGGCAGCTCAACCACGATACGGTTGGCGCCCTGACGCTGGACGATCGGTTCGGCAACACCCAGCTCATTGACGCGGTTACGTACCGTGGTCAAGTTCTGCTTGATGGAGTATTCGCGGATTTCCGCCAGCTTGGCCGGGGTCATCGCCAGACGCAGCACCGGTTGACCATTGAGGTCGGCCGGAACAATGTCGAAATCGTTGAAGTTCTTGCGGATCAGTGCACGGGCTTGTTCGCGGCTGCCTTCATCAGCGAAGCCCAACTGGATGGCACCGCCCAGTTGCGGCAGGCTGCGATAGCGCAGCTTCTCTTTGCGCAGCAGGCTCTTGACGTCGCCTTCGTAGACTTTCAGGCGTGCATCGAGGGCTTTATCCATGTCCACTTCCAGCAGGAAGTGCACACCACCGGACAAGTCCAGACCGAGCTTCATCGGGTGCGCGCCCAGATTGCGCAGCCATTGCGGGGTGGTTTGTGCCAGGTTCAGCGCGACGACATAGTCATCACCCAATGCCTTGCGCACAACGTCTTTGGCCGGCAGCTGATCTTCAGCCTTGCTCAGACGGATCAGGCCGCCCTTGCCGTTTGCCGCCAGAGTGGCCGCCTTGACGTTGATCCCGGACTCGTGAAGCGCGGTGCTTACGCGGTCCAGATCGGCCTGATTGACCTGCAGAGCCGTGCTGGCGCCGCTGATTTGAATAGCCGGGTCATCGGGGTAAAGATTGGGAGCGGAATAAATCAGACCGACCGCCAGCACCGCCAGGATCAGAATGTATTTCCACAGAGGGTATTTGTTCAGCATCACGCCGCCCGTTATGACGCGGGGCGCCTTGCGCGCCCCGTCGATTGAGTAGAAGTTGTTGCTTAGATCGCTTTCAGCGTGCCTTTTGGCAGCGTGGCGGCGATGGCGCCCTTCTGGAACTTCATTTCCACGGTGTCGGAAACTTCCAGAACCACGAAGTCATCGGCCACTTTGGTGATCTTGCCGGCGATGCCGCCGGTGGTCACCACTTCGTCGCCCTTCGCAAGGCTGCTCAGCAGGTTCTTCTGCTCTTTGGCGCGCTTGGCCTGTGGACGCCAGATCATCAGATAGAAGATGACCAGGAAGCCGACCAGGAAAATCCACTCGAAACCGCCGCCCATTGGGCCGGCAGCAGCCGGTGCAGCTGCGTCAGCCATGGCATTAGAGATAAAAAAGCTCATTTAGCACTCCAGTTGCAAATGTTGAATCTTGGGGTCAGAAAACTTAGTCCAAAGGCGGAACGGGGAGCCCGCGTTTGGCGTAGAAGGCATCGACAAAGGCGGCCAATGTACCCTGTTGAATAGCCTCGCGCAAACCAGCCATCAGCACCTGATAATGGCGCAAGTTGTGGATGGTATTGAGCATGCTGCCGAGCATTTCGCCGCATTTGTCCAGGTGATGCAGATAAGCGCGGGAGAAGTTCTGGCAGGTATAGCAATCGCAGGTCGGATCCAGCGGCGATTCATCATGGCGATGGAATGCGTTACGGATCTTCAGCACGCCTGTATCAATGAACAGATGCCCATTGCGGGCATTACGGGTTGGCATCACGCAATCGAACATGTCCACACCGCGGCGCACACCCTCAACCAGATCTTCCGGTTTGCCAACGCCCATAAGGTAACGAGGTTTGTCAGCCGGCATCATGCCCGGCAGATAATCCAGCACCTTGATCATCTCGTGCTTCGGTTCGCCCACCGACAGACCGCCAATGGCGAGGCCATCGAAGCCGATCTTGTCGAGACCTTCCAGCGAACGCATGCGCAGATCCTGGTGCATTCCGCCCTGGACGATCCCGAACAGCGCCGCGGTGTTGTCACCGTGAGCGTTTTTCGAGCGTTGAGCCCAGCGCAGCGACAGCTCCATCGACACGCGCGCGACGTCTTCGTCAGCCGGATACGGTGTACATTCGTCGAAGATCATCACGATGTCGGAGCCCAGGTCACGCTGAACCTGCATCGACTCTTCCGGGCCCATGAACACTTTGGCGCCATCCACGGGAGAGGCGAAGGTCACGCCCTCCTCCTTGATCTTGCGCATCGCGCCAAGGCTGAACACCTGGAAACCGCCGGAGTCGGTCAGGATCGGGCCTTTCCACTGCATGAAATCGTGCAGGTCACCGTGCTCCTTGATCACCTGAGTACCCGGGCGCAGCCACAGGTGGAAGGTGTTGCCCAGGATGATCTCGGCGCCGGTGGCGACGATGTCACGCGGCAACATGCCCTTGACCGTGCCGTAAGTGCCCACCGGCATGAACGCCGGCGTCTCGACGGTGCCACGCGGGAAGGTCAGGCGACCACGACGGGCCTTGCCATCGGTGGCCAGGAGCTCAAAGGACATGCGACATTCGCGACTCATTCTGTTTCCTCTGGGCCTGTTTGTTTAGGGGCAGTAGGTGCGGGGTTGCGGGTGATGAACATCGCATCACCGTAGCTGAAAAAGCGGTAACCGTTGTCGACGGCGGCCTTGTAGGCGGCCATGGTTTCGGGATAACCGGCGAAGGCCGAAACCAGCATCAACAGCGTGGATTCCGGCAAATGGAAATTGGTCACCAGGGCATCGACCACATGGAACGGCCGGCCCGGGAAGATAAAGATGTCGGTGTCGCCACTGAACGGCTTGAGCACGCCATCACGCGCCGCACTTTCCAGCGAACGCACGCTGGTGGTGCCGACCGCGATCACCCGACCACCCCGCGCACGGCAAGCGGCGACGGCATCGACCACGTCCTGGCCGACTTCCAGCCACTCGCTGTGCATGTGGTGATCTTCGATCTTCTCCACGCGCACCGGCTGGAACGTACCCGCGCCAACGTGCAACGTGACGAATGCGGTCTCGACGCCCTTGGCGGCAATCGCTTCCATCAGCGGCTGATCGAAATGCAGCCCCGCCGTCGGCGCCGCCACCGCGCCCAGGCGCTCGGCGTACACCGTCTGATAACGCTCGCGATCCGAGCCTTCATCCGGGCGGTCTATATAAGGAGGCAACGGCATGTGCCCGACGCGATCGAGCAGCGGCAGCACATCTTCATCGAAGCCCAACTCGAACAACGCATCATGGCGCGCAAGCATTTCAGCTTCGCCACCGCCATCGATGAAAATCTTCGAACCCGGCTTCGGCGACTTGCTGGAACGTACATGCGCCAGCACGCGATGCGCATCAAGCACCCGCTCGATGAGGATTTCCAGCTTGCCGCCGGAGGCTTTCTGCCCGAACAGCCGCGCCGGAATCACCCGCGTATTGTTGAACACCATCAAATCGCCCGGGCGCAAATGCTCAAGCAAATCAGTGAATTGACGGTGTGCGAGGGCGCCGCTAACCCCATCCAGGGTCAACAGGCGACTACCGCGACGCTCGGCCAAAGGGTGGCGAGCGATCAGCGAATCAGGGAGTTCGAAGGTAAAGTCAGCAACGCGCATGATGGGGTTCGTCTAGCAGGGCCCGAAAGTCTAGCGGAAATATCGAAAATTGACCATGAAACGTGATTGACCAACGGTAATCTCATCTCTATACTTCGCCGCCATTGAGCCCTGATGGCGGAATTGGTAGACGCGGCGGATTCAAAATCCGTTTTCGAAAGGAGTGGGAGTTCGAGTCTCCCTCGGGGCACCAAAATTAAGAAAGGTCTTGCTTAGCAAGGCCTTTTTTTTCGCCTGCAATAAAGTCCCTCACTTGTGGAGCTGCCGCGGGCTGCGATCTTTTGATCTTCCGCTTCTTGGCCATCCGAGCCCCAAGGATCCACACCATGCAAACGTCACTGGAAACAGTCGCCCTTTTCTCCCTCAAACTCGCCTACGAGGAAGAGGGCCTGAGCCCGATTCTGCGGGACGACATGGTCATGGGTGACTACCAGCGGGATATTTTCGAATTGTTGGTACGCCGGGGCGATGTCGAGACCATTCAATTCAAGATGAATGAGTGCCTGGGGCTGGCGATGGATGCGTTGGGCGGTGTCGAGAAACCGCTGGGACGTGAACTGCACAAGCTGTCAGCCGATTTCAGCCAAGCTCAGTCGCTGGAGCAGCTCGATCAGCCGCTCCTCGCGCTCAAGGGTTACTTGAAGGACATTCTGTAATCGAACGCGCGATCACTTGTCCACGCTCAGGTTGAAGAAAAAACCTGCAGATTACTTGAGCACTTTTACCACTCGAATGTTGATCGCAAACCCACCCGCGCCAGTCAGTTTCTTCCATCCCACGTACTGAAATATCAAGTCCTCGTCGATGGGGTCGCCCCTCTCTACCATTGCGGCGCCCAGCACCGCGACTTCCTTATAAACGGTGCAACTGCCCGCATCGGGGTGGACGGTGTAGATCACGTAGGGTTTGACGTATCGCACGGCGCGCAAATGTCGGCCGCATTCCCAGTCGACCGTAATCATCAACGTCTTCAGATACGCTTCGCCATCGGTTTCCGATTCCTCGGCGAGTTCGTTGAGCTTGGCGATTCCGCCGACGTCGCTAAAGCCCAGAGCGCGGGCGCGCTTGTATTGCGGGGTCTTCTTGTGCTCGGCCTGGGCCTTGAAGTATTGCTCTTGAAGCTCTCTGACCAGGACCTCCTCTTCCTTGTTCCTGATCTCGAACGCTTGGGCAATGACGTTTTCGCAACGGGCATATTCGGGAGAGCCAAGGCTTGCCTTGGCGAGGTGATCGCGATGGACGTAAAGAGTGTGATTCAAGCTGTCGACGCGGTTCATCGCTTGCCTGGTCGTCATGGTCCCGTTTTGAACTCTGTTCACTACCTCCTGAAAACTCTGACAATCGGAGAGGTATCCTTTCCAGGCCTCCTCCGGGGTTTCATCCCAGTAGGCAAGTGCCGGGGTCATTACGATGGCGAAGAACAAAGCGCTGAGCAGGCGCAAGACAGAAGAAACGGTAGGCATGTGTAGTCCGTTACGCGGTTGAAGAAAGTGGCGCGAAGCTACTATTTTGTTATCTTGCCGTCCATCTCCAGCGCGCCTCATCAACACGCGCTGTTTCAAGGTTTTTGCAGGTTAAGGAAAGGATCGAATGGAGTTTCTGTGTCTACTCGCATTTCTGGCGACGTGGGGTTTCATGTGGCGCTGGGTGGTGAAAAACCGTGGCAGTTGGAATCTGTTTATCGGCAACGTTTTCGGTGCAGGGGCGGGGTTTATTGTCGGGTTTGTGGTGTTTTCCGTCACGATGTCGCTGTTCGCGCCGGCACGTATTATCGAGCAGGCAAAGATACAGAACGCCGCGAAGCAGAGCGCTGAACCGGCCCTCATGCCTGAAGCCGAATCCGCGCCAGAGGAACCTCCCGTTGCTGCGCCTGCGCCTGCGCCTGCTCCTGTTTCCGACAACCTCCCCGCCTACGTCGCCAGCGAGCCGCAGAACGAGCCCTCACCACCTGAGTCCGCTCTCCTGCCGAACTTCAGCAAACGGCTACCTGCTTCGCTGCTGGAGAAGGACTTCAAGGACACTGCGGGCCACGATTTTGCCGCTTTGCGCAGAGTGGCAGGCAGTAATCCGAACGCGGACAAATCGTTGATGGCTTTCATGATGTGCGAACCCTTTATCAAGAGTGCGATGCGCTTTTCAGCGTCGACAGTGGTCGCAAGCGCGAAGGACGCCAGTAGTCAACGGTTCAAGGATCAGACCTACACCATTACAAGTACCGCCACCGCGCGGAACATGGTGGGAGACGATGTGAGGTATCGGTTTGACTGTTCAGTGCAACAAGTGGACGGCAACGATGCAGGCAAAGCCGCGTGGCGGCTGCTCGACCTGAAATTGAAGAAGAGCGAATCTTAAGCCTCGTTTAAGGGTTCAAGGCGCCCGCTGCGGGCGATTCATGCCCTGATCGAACGCCTCGGTCTGTTCGACGAACACCTCGAAGGCGCCGTGGTCAGTGACAGCGCCAAACTTTATGAGCACCCGGCCAGCTATTACCACCGTGCGGATTTGTTACCGGCACTGGAAAGCAACGAGACGTTGCGTGAGCGATTTTTCGGCGGTGCGCGTAAGCCGATTTTCACCAGCAGCAACGCTGACAATCACCTGGTGACCTTTGCCGAAGTCATGGCGATGTACTTGCTGGTGTAGTCGCCGACAGCCTGGACGCTGATCAATCCGCCAGCCCCCGCGCTGACACCCGAACGCCACAAGCGCTATGCCCTGGAACAGACGCGAATCGACGGTTTCAAGACTGGTCTGGGTAACATCGCCCGTGCACTGGCGCACCTGCCGAGCCTGATGATCTTTGACGATAGTCCGAATGTAGCCCTATTGACAGCATAATCCGAGCGCAAAACTGTATACCCATACAGCTAACATTTCCGGATAATTCGTCGTGGCAAGAAATCACATCAGAAGTAAAACCGGGCAAGGGCGCTACGACTCGACCGCACGTAGAGTCCTCATTTCTGAGTTCAGGCCAGTAACATTGTGCTTCCTCGAATCGCCCGATCGTGGGACCTCGAAAAGCCTACCGGATTATGAGTTCATAACGGGCGAAAAGGGATACCTACCAAATTTTCCCGTACTAATTCAGAGCGACGGTGAACCGTGGATCATCGGAATCCTTTACCTAGTTACGAAACTTCATAAAGAGGTTGGTTATGAATCAAGGACATTCCGCAGGATTGCAGACTTTTAGCACCACTAAACCACGAAATGGTTTCCACCAAGTGGGCACGATTTCTTGCTCCGCTAGCCTCGGTGACGCCTCGCTAGAGGATTTGTTGCGCAATGGTTATGTGAAAGCTGAACCGCTGGTGTACGAAGATTTCCTGCCAGTCATTGCGGCGGGGATCTTTCAATCGAACCTTGGGGATGCAGCGCAGGCCCACTATGGCGAACATTCCAACCGACAGGCATTCGAGCAGGCGCTGGGACGCTCGACGATTGATGAATTGGGGTTGTATGCG
>NZ_CAXAOQ010000052.1:0-10283 GCF_963970575.1 Pseudomonas sp. EA_65y_Pfl2_P74 | reverse complement strand
AGCAGCATCTTAAGTAATGCGGCTCTGCGTTCAGGTGAATAGTACGGCACGACCAGTCTCTTTCCGCCCCCGATATGCTTTTTTTGGAAAAACCGGAGAGGCGACAACTATCCTGACACCGGGGGCTGCGCGGAATAAAAATCGCGCACAAAATTCAATACAGTGCCGTTGGCGTCCTTGGCTTCCAGGACTTTGGGTTGGAGCAGATCCAGCTCAATTTTGCGGATGTGTACGTCAACAAACGTGGTTTTTGACAAGATTGCGCGCGGCCCCGAGCTATTACCGAGCTGGTCGACCACCCTGAAACGCAGGGCGAATTTCGGGTTGTCTTGCCAGAAGTTGGCGGTGGTGAGCGTCAAAATCACACGGCGGGCGGTCACTTGGGCCGCGGTCACCTTATGCGATATGTTTCGACCGTCACAATCGAGCGTGATGACGTCGTGTTCTCGCATGTAAACGTAACTCAGGGTGACCTCCACTCCGCGCGCTGCCCGGTCGGCATCGATACCATGGGTAATCACGTCAGCCGGAAGGTTCATGAGCAGATTCGGGTTGTCCCCGGGGCCGGTGATCTCGCCGGCCGGTCGCGGCGTGTGGTAAAGCACAACCAGTGGATCAGAGCTATCCTCGTTCCCGCTGATCCGCTTTACCCGTAAACGAAGCTGATTGATACCGTCATTCAAAAGATCCGCCGGCAAATTCATATCGAATTGCTCGTTCTCTTCACCCGGCTGAATTGTTTTATGGGCCACCGAGGTATCGGACTCATTGAGCAACACATCGGCGAAGTCAAAAGCGGACTGATTGGTCCAGGGGTCGACGACCAGTTGGATGTTTCCATCCGAGATCAAAGAAAGTGGCAAGCCACAGTGCGGTTTCTGCGGGTGCTCCACTGGTGAAACGCAGCCGGGAATATTGACCCGGTCGATTTTCAACGGTCCTTCGTCATCGATCTGCTGCGCCATCGCGAATGCCCCAATCTGTGTCATTAACGGATAGGCGTATTTAAAACCTATGGGGGACGGGTGCCTACTGTCAGATCTGACAGGTGAATACGGTGGATACATACCGTCCGTCGCATTAAGACGTGGTACAGGACTACGAATCTGACGATTGCCGTACGCGCAGACTTCGATCTGCCACTATCGAAGTTCGCAGGCTCCCCTGAGGAACGCAGCAAATGAACGATGTACAGCAACTGGGCGAGATGCTTCGTCACTACGCCGAAAGTGAAGCGCACAAGAAGCAACTGTTCACAACGCAGTCGGAGGCATGGGCGACGCGAATCACCGAATTGTTCGGCAATATTCAGCAATGGCTGCAACCGGTGCAGGCACCGAATCTGCTGGAGGTTAACCGCGAAGCCTATGTCGCCTTCGGACCGAGCACTCCGGTCGAGACCTCGACCTTCAAGACAGAGAAGCTGACGATCGTGATTGCTGGCAAACCAGTGGAGTTCGTGCCCGATGTGATGGGCAGCGCGGGGCAGATTTCACTGGCGGTGATGGGCTTGACGGCGGCGCGTTACGGCAGTATTTCGCTGGTGGGATTGCCGGGCGCAGAGTGGCAATGGCGCAAGACCAATGGCTTGAAGGATCCGGATACGTTTTTGTTTGATGCGGATTTTCTGGCGTTGCAACTGCAGAGCCTGATCCCGCGTGATCGCGCGTAGTTTCAAGGGCTCACACCTTCCCCCTGTGGGAGCCGGCCAGCCCGCTCCCACAGGAAGTAAGGGGTAACGCTACATATCCAGGTTGATCCAACCCGGTTTCGCCTCTTCCGGCGCCACCGCTTTCACGGTTTTACCTGTTGCCAGCTCAACTCGCCGAGCCACCTGCGGATCATCAGCAAAAGGCACCATGCTCGCATCGTCCAGACTTTGCGCGGTCTCGTGCCGCAAGCAGTACTCCACCGCCAGCCACAAAAACACCACCCCCAGCACATTCAAGAAAATATCGAACATCACCGGCTCCCTGCCTCAGGCGATCTGCGCTTCACTGCGCGCCAGCGCAACATCCGCTACTCGCACCGTGCGCCAGACGTTGTAGGCCATCAACAACATGCCGCTGAGGAAGAACACCCCACCGGCAAAGCGCACGATGAATCCCGGGTGACTGGCCTGCAGCGCCTCGACGAAGGAGTACGTCAGCGTGCCGTCCTCGTTGATCGCTCGCCACATCAGGCCTTGAGTAATGCCGTTGACCCACATCGAAGCGATGTACAACACCGTGCCAATGGTCGCCAGCCAGAAGTGCAGGTTGATCAGCGGCGTGCTGTACATCTGCTCGCGGCCAAACACCTTGGGCACCATGTGATACGTCGCGCCGAAGGTGATCATCGCCACCCAGCCCAATGCGCCGGCGTGGACGTGGCCGATGGTCCAGTCGGTGTAGTGGGAGAGGGCGTTGACGGTTTTGATCGCCATCATTGGCCCTTCGAACGTCGACATGCCGTAGAACGCCAGCGACAGCACCAGGAAGCGCAAAATCGGGTCGGTGCGCAACTTATGCCAGGCGCCCGAGAGCGTCATCATGCCGTTGATCATCCCGCCCCAGCTCGGCGCCAACAGGATCAGCGACATCGCCATGCCCAGCGACTGCGCCCAGTCCGGCAGTGCGGTGTAGTGCAAATGGTGCGGGCCGGCCCAGATGTAAAGGGTGATCAGCGCCCAGAAGTGCACGATCGACAATCGGTACGAGTACACCGGCCGGTTGACCTGTTTGGGCACGAAGTAATACATCATCCCCAGGAACCCGGTGGTCAGGAAGAATCCCACTGCGTTGTGCCCGTACCACCACTGCACCATCGCGTCGGTGGCGCCGGAATACACCGGATAAGACTTGAACCAGTCCACCGGAATCGACAAGTGATTGACCACATGCAGCATGGCGATCACCAGAATGAACGCACCAAAAAACCAGTTGCCGACGTAGATGTGCTTGGTTTTGCGCTGCACCACAGTGGTGAAGAAAACCACGGCGTAGGCGACCCAGACCACGGCCATCCACACGGCGCCCGAGAATTCGATCTCGGCATATTCCTTGGTGGTGGTGTAGCCCATCGGCAGGGTGATCAGCATGATCACGATCACCGATTGCCAACCCCAGAAAGTGAACGCGGCCAGCGTGTCCGAATACAGCCGCACCTGGCAGGTGCGCTGCACGGCGTAGTAACTGGCGGCGAATTGCGCGCTGCCGGCGAAACCGAAAATCACCAGGCTGGTGTGCAGCGGTCGCAAGCGGCCGAAGGTGGTCCACGGCAGGTCCAGATTCATTTCCGGCCATACCAGTTGCGAGGCGATCAACACGCCCATCGCCATGCCCACCACACCCCAGAAAACCGTCGCGATAACGAATTGGCGGACGACCTTGTAGTTGTAAGCCTGTCCGATTGTTGCTGTGCTCATGGTCAGTTCATCCACGGTTGCAAAGTCTTGCCAGGCCACCCGGTCTGGCACGAGCTGCACTGTAGAAACCCCGTCAAAAACAAAACAGGCTCAGGAATCTTTCATTTGTGCGGATCAGATCAGGCTGCTGCCTGCGGCGATCTGCCGCGCCCTGATACGGTATTTATACGTTCAGGTGAATCTGTAACGTGCTGCGCTGTAACGGCATAGTGGCTATCTCCCACAGTTCTGATATTCGTTCAACCTGATGAGGTAGCCGCTGCATGTATCAATACGACGATTACGACCGCGCACTGGTGTTCGAGCGCGTTGCGCAATTTCGCGATCAGGTCGAACGGTTCATGGCAGGAGAATTGAGTGAAGAGGAGTTCCTGCCGCTGCGTCTGCAAAACGGCCTGTACATGCAAAAGCACGCGTACATGCTGCGCGTGGCGATTCCTTACGGGACGCTGAGCGCTGAGCAGATGCGCACGTTGGCGAGCATTGCCAGTGATTACGACCGAGGTTACGGCCACTTCACCACGCGGCAGAACATGCAGTTCAACTGGATCGAACTGGCCCAGGTGCCGGACATCCTTGAACGTTTGGCGCAAGTGAACATGCATGCGATCCAGACCTCCGGCAACTGCGTGCGCAACATCACCACCGAAGCGTTCGCCGGGGTCGCAGCGGACGAGATGATCGACCCGCGACCCTTAGCGGAGATCCTGCGCCAATGGTCGACGATCAACCCGGAATTTCTGTTCCTGCCGCGCAAATTCAAAATCGCCATCTGCTCGGCCAAGCAAGATCGCGCGGCGATCATGATGCACGACATCGGTCTGTATCTTTATCCCGGCCGCGACGGGCAAATGCTGTTGCGAGTGATCGTCGGCGGCGGGTTAGGGCGCACGCCGATCCTTGGTTTGCAGATCCGCGAAGGTTTGCCGTGGCAGCATTTGTTGTCCTACGTCGAGGCGGTGCTGCGCGTCTACAACCGCCACGGGCGGCGCGACAACAAGTACAAGGCGCGGATCAAGATTCTGGTCAAGGCGCTGGGCATCGAGGCGTTCGCCAAAGAAGTCGAAGAGGAATGGCAACACCTCAAGGACGGCCCGGCGCAGTTGACCGACGCCGAGTATCAACGGGTCGCCAGCGCTTTTGTACCACCGACCTATCGCACGCTGGCCGACACCGATCTGGACTTCGGCACGCGACTGGCCGAAAGTCCGGCGTTCGCCCGCTGGGTCGCGCGTAACGTGAAGCCGCACAAAGTGGCGGGTTACACCAGCGTCGTGCTGTCGACCAAACCGGGCCTGGCGGCGCCGCCGGGAGACGTGACCGGATTGCAGATGCTCGCGGTGGCCGATTGGTCGCAACGCTTCGGTTTTGGCGAGATTCGCATCGCCCATGAGCAGAACATCGTCCTGCCGGATGTGCCGAAAGCGGATTTGTACGCCCTGTGGCAACTGGCGTGTGAGCAACGTCTAGGCAGTGCCAACGTGGGCCTGCTGACCGACATCATCGCCTGCCCGGGCGGTGATTTCTGCGCGCTGGCCAACGCCAAGTCGATCCCGATTGCCCAGGCGATTCAATCGCGTTTCGACAACCTCGATTACCTGCACGATCTGGGCGATATCAGCCTGAACATCTCCGGCTGCATCAACGCTTGCGGCCATCACCACATCGGCAATATCGGCATCCTCGGCGTCGATAAGAACGGCAGCGAGTGGTACCAGATCACCCTCGGTGGCGCCCAGGGCAAGAACAGCGCATTGGGCAAAGTCATCGGCCCGTCGTTCAGCGCCGCCGAGGTGCCACAAGTGATCGAACGGATCATCGGCACGTTTGTGCGCTATCGCGAAAGCGAAGAGCTGTTTGTCGATACGTTGGCGCGTATCGGGCTGGAGCCGTTCAAGGAGCGTGTGTATCCGAAGGCGCTGGAGGTGTCGGCATGAACAATCTGTTGCGACTTGAGCAGGGAGTGGCGCGGATTGAGCTGAATGATCCGTGGAGGCTGGTGCGCGAGCCTTCGACACCAAGGCCCGCAGGGTTGTTGATTCTGCCGCTGGCCCATTGGCTGGAGTCACCGTCCACCCACGCGGTGTGGCTGGGGCCGGACGATGACGTCGAAAGCCTGGTCCCGTGGCTGGCGTCGCTGCCGCTAATCGCGTTGGACTTCCCAAGCTTTCGCGACGGCCGCGCCTACAGTCAGGCGTATCTGCTGCGCAGTCGTTTTGGCTGGACAGGGGAGTTGCGCGCAATTGGCGATGTGCTGCGTGATCAACTCAGCCATATGCGCCAATGCGGGTTCGACAGTTTTGCCGTGCGCGAAGACAAATCGGCTGAAGATGCGCTCAAAGGGCTGGCGGGGATGAGCGTGTTGTATGGCCGTTCGGTGATTGAGCCGCGGCCGTTATTCCGCCGCCGCTAACCCTTTGCCGGTACAGGGGAAACCCTTAGAGCGCTGACGTTTCGGGCTTTTTTTCTTGGGTCGATGGTGGCCTTTTGGTAGAGTCGCCGTCGCCAGCGGGTTTTCGGCTGGCCGATGGGACCGAAGAAGGGAGTCTGTTCAGTGAGTCCGGGCAAGAAAATCCTGAGCCTCACCGCGTCGCTTTTGATGCTGACGCTGTGGGCCAGTTACTTTTATGTATTCAAGGAAAACCGCGACGGCCAACTCGGCGGTGCCGGTGAAAGTACCGCGTGGTGCGGCACACCGCCGACCAACGAGGCGGCGTTGCTGGGCAAGGACCAACTGACCTTGCGCGTCACCAACAACCTGCGCGGCGAATTCATGCTCAGCGGTTCTGTGGTGGTGTCCGAACGCACGTTCAACCGTTACGACCTGGGCCGCAACGAACTGCGCCTGCGTCTGGAACCTTTGCAGTGGTCCTACGGCGTCACGCCGATCTTCCTGGAGCAGGTCAAGGTTCAGCCACTGAGCCGCAATCTCTCGTCCTCCAACAAAAGTGCCTACGCTGAACTTGAGCCTCGCCCGATCGGCGTTCAGGGTCAGGTCACCGAGTTCCCGTTCGATACCTACCGTTACGGTTATAAACCGGTGCTCTATTACCTCAAGGGCAGCGAACGCATTGACTTGCGTTTCAAGAACATCACCACGCTGATGGCGATGTCCAACACCTTCACACCGATCCAGAAGTACAACCGCGTCGATTACATCAACGAGAAAAACTCGATGATCCGCGACGAAGACTACAAGGCCTACGGCCCGCATGAATGCGCGTTCAGCGTCGAACGCAAAGGCTCGTTCAAGGTCGTGGTGCTGTTGATGCTGCTGGTGCTGTGCCTGCCGTTGATGCTGGTGTTCTATCGCGATGAGCCGGGGATCGACTTCCTTGCCACGCTAGCAGGCATTGCGGTGGTGCGGGTGCTGCTGATCGGACCGGTGCAAGACTTTCAGCTGTACAACATCGACTTCCTGTTTGGCGCCGCGATTTTGTTGGTAGGTACGGTGTCGCTGATCAAGGCGATGCGCGCCAACAGTCGGCGTGAGATGGCGTTGAGAAGTGGCGAGACGTCGTCCTGGTGAAGAGTCGAGGGGGCAAAAGCCCCCTCATTCGGCGGCAGTGCAATTTTCCGGACTTTAGCTATACCTGTAACTCCCCCTGACGCAATACATTCAGGCCTTGTTGAAAGGAGTTACAGCATGAAGCCAGCCGTAATGATGGGCACCTTGTGCATTGCCACCCTCGCAGTGCTCGGGTGCTCCAGCAAAACCGTTGCTCCCGATGAATACTCCGGGTTTCTCAAGGACTACAGCCTGCTCAAAGAGGCCAAGTCACCGTCCGGTGCCGAAGTGATGCGTTGGATCGACCCCAAAGCCGACATCAACAAGTTCACCAGCGTTTACATTGAACCGACCCAGCTCTATCCCCAACCCCAGCCAACCGCCAAGATCCCGCAACAGACGCTCAACGGTATCACCCGCTATTACGATCAGGCACTCAAACGCGAAATCGGCAAGTCCTTGCCATTGGCCACCGGTCCAGGCCCGGGCGTGATGGTGGTGCGAGCGGCGATCACCGCCGTCAGCAGCAAGACCGAAGGTCTCAAACCTTATGAAGTGATCCCAATTGCGCTGGTAGCTGCGGCTGTCAGTACGGCGAGCGGTATCCGTGATCAGGAAACCACCCTGGCCACCGAAGCGGTGTTCCTGGATGGCGCTAACAACAAAGTGGTTGCTCAGGTGGTACGCAAGGGCACCGGCAAGCCGCTGGCAAACGAATCGCAGGTCATGAAGGCTGATGACGTGAAAAGCGTAATCGATGGCTGGGCGTCGGATCTGAACCAGTCTTATCTCAAGCTCAAATCCAAATAAGCCGACGCTTTCAGGCATTGCCTCAGGCGTGATCCGAGGCAATGCCTAAGGGCTTGGGAGCCGAGTTCTCAAGTACCGACGCCACAGCTGACAAACGCAATCGCGGGCAAAAGAGCCGCCGCCAATAGCCATGCATGCCTTCTCATTTTCTTCGCCATGAATTCACGACTCTCTGATGAACATTGTCGATGCCGGCACGCCTGTGCCGCTAATGAGTAATCCTGCTTTACCAAGCGTTCAGGACACCTGCGATTGAAGCTAGCAGGTAATCGCGGCCAGGCCAGCGGCAGGCGGGTGAGACTGTGGATATTTACACCCTGTCAGGTTTGACAGTTGTCGGAATGGAGATATGGGTTTTTGATGGTTGGGTGCCGCCCGCAAAATTATCGGCTTGCGCGTAAATGAAAGAAGGAAGGCAAATATGGCTACGGGAACGGTGAAGTTTTTTAACGAGGCGAAGGGTTTTGGCTATATCACGTCGGATGAGGACAGGAATACTATTTTTGTGCATTTCTCTGAGCTTCAACGTACAGATATAGAATTGCTTCGAGATGGTCAAAGAGTTTCGTTTGATGTAACGGTAGACAAATCAGGCAAACAAGCTAAAAACATACATCTCATCTGAACCGCAACGATCTTGATATCTGCCGCAGGCTGCGATTTTTTGATCTTGGTCTTTAGAAGCAAGATCAAAAGATCGCAGCCTCGTTTCACTCGACAGCTCCTAAAGTTAATCGAGCGCGAGGTGGGCAGGGGCGGTCAGGGCTTCTTCGCCTGTTCGCGAATGCGCTCTTCCTGCTCGCGCAGTTGCGGGGTGAATTCGGCGCCGAAATCCTCGGCGGAGAATATCTGGCGAATCTCGATATCCGAGTCGGTGCCCGGCATCGGGTTGGGGCAACGCTTGACCCATTCGATGGCTTCTGCTTTCGACTTCACGTCCCAGATCCAGTAGCCGGCCACCAGCTCTTTGGTTTCGATGAAAGGGCCGTCAATGACCGTGCGTTTATCACCCGAGAATTGCACCCGAACACCTTTGCTGCTCGGGTGCAGGCCATCGGCCGCTACCAGGATGCCGGCTTTGGCCAGTTCTTCGTTGAAATTGCCCATGGCGCTAAGCAGTTCTTCGCTGGGCATGATGCCGGCCTCGGAATCGGCGCTGGCTTTTACGAGGATCATGAATCGCATAGTGGTGACTCCGTGGAGTGTGGGGGATTCACTGCTTAGTCGAACGGGAACGCCGCGAATCGACACGCGGGATAAATAACGATGCAGCAACCGCCAGTGTAGGAGTTGCCGAGTTACTGGTTCTGGATATCTAACAACCAGTCCGGCGTCCCGCTCAATCCGCTGGGCAAGGTTTCAAAGGGCGCGCTCAATGCAACCCTGCCGCTTTGCAGGCATCGACGAAGTTGACACCTTTTTTGTCCATGGCGTGTTTGACCTGTGCATTGGCTTTTTGCAGCGCAGGACTGGGTTTGGCCCATTGCTCGGGGGGCAGGGGTTGCGACCAGGCTTGCACGTTTTCCGGCAGGGTCGGGCGGCCCTTGCGGTGCGCCCATTCGGCGATCAGGTAGGGCATTTTCCAGAAGGTCAGGATGCGGCGCACGTACCACCAGCGCAGGGGCCATGGGGTGCGTTTGCCGTAACCGTAACGGTGACGTTGTTCGGCGGTCAGGTGCTCGGCGCCATCGTCAAGCGAACCCGTGAAGCGCGCACCTTTACGTTCAATCTCGAACGTGTGCAGGCCTTCATAAGGCTTGAGTTCGTCTTCGGTTGGAGTCAGTCCCAACAGAACGAGCATGGGATTGGGGGCATCCACCAATTCGCCTTCTTCCATGTAATTGCGAATGGACGTCCACATACCCAGTGCATGCACATCGCTGGGTTGGGCCGACAGGATAAATTGCACGGTGTCGTGCTCTTCGTCTTCCAGCCCCATGCCGAAGGTGTAATCGCGCATGGCGCCGTAACTGGTGACGCCCTGACTGCGAGCGACCCAGGCCACCACGCTTTCCCACGGCACGATGAGTACGCGATGGGTGGTGTCGTCGATGTAGCAGACTTCTTGGCGTTGGCGGTTGAAGCGCACGGGGTAACTTTTGGCGAGGGTGCGGACGTTGGAGAGCATGCCGTAGATGAAGGCGCCGATGGGGAGGATTCCCCCCCAAGAAATCAGAATCATAAAATTTAGGAACTCGAGTAGTTCCTGCAATGGGGTTTTGAAGTTTTCTGGATAGAAGAGCACTCCATAAATGATGAAAAGGGTGGGCGCAATAAAGGTTATGAATACGACGAGCCAAATTCCAAATGCGAGTATCTTCCCCTGCTCGACCATCCCTCGGTTACTTCCTCCCAACTCCAGATAAACCTCATTCATCGCCGAAAAGTTACGCCGAGACACCTGCGCCTGGCCGGTATAAACCGGCAGCGGCGCCCCCGGTGTCAGGATAGTTGTCGCCTCTCCGGTTTTTCCAAAAAAAGCATATCGGGGGCGGAAAGAGACTGGTCGTGCCGTACTATTCACCTGAACGCAGAGCCGCATTACTTAAGATGCTGCTT
>NZ_CAXAOQ010000051.1:0-18091 GCF_963970575.1 Pseudomonas sp. EA_65y_Pfl2_P74 | reverse complement strand
GCACCGTGACCACCACCGCGCCTAACGACGCATTGGTTGGTCAGGCACCGCTGACCACCTCGATCACTGGTGTAACCGGCGGCAACTACGAAAACCTCGTAGCCGACAAAACACCAGTCAGCACCACCGTGACTGACACCGTCGACACCACCAACCTGTCGCTCAGCGCCACCGATTCTGTGGCCGAGGGCGGTTCGATCGTTTACACCGCCACCCTGACCAACGCTGCTGGCTCGCCAGTCACCGTGACCCTGAGCAACGGCTCGGTGATCACCATCGAGGCCGGTAAAACCACTGGCACCGTGACAGTTCCAGCGCCGGCTGATGACGTTTACAAAGATGCCGGCAAGGTCGAGGCAACCATTTCGACTGCCACCGGCGGCAACTTCGAAAACCTGGTACCGAGCACTGTTCCGGCCGTGACCAGCGTCACTGACACCATCGACACCACGTCGGTGAAACTGAGCGCCACCGGCACCGCAGCAGAAGGCGGCACCGTCACTTACACCGCCACCGTGGGCGCGCCAGTGACCGGCTCGCCAGTCGTCGTGACCTTGGCCAACGGTCAAAACATCACCATCGAAGTGGGTAAAACCACCGGCACTGTCACCACGACTGCGCCAAACGATGCGCTGACCGGTCATGCGCCACTGACCAATGCAATCACTGACGTAACCGGCGGCAACTACGAAGACCTCGTAGCCGACAAAACCCCGGTCAGCACCACGGTGACTGACACCATCGACACCACCAATCTGTCGCTGACTGCGACCGGCACAGTGGCCGAGGGCGGTTCGATCGTTTACACCGCGACCTTGACCAACGCCGCTGGCTCGCCAGTCACCGTGACCCTGAGCAACGGCTCGGTGATCACCATCGAAGCCGGCAAAACCACGGGCACCGTGACTGTTCCAGCGCCGGCTGACGACGTCTACAAAGACGCTGGCACCGTGCAGGCAACCATCACCGGCACCAGCGGCGGCAGCTTCGAAAACCTGGTGACCAGCAACACACCAGCCGTGACCAACGTTACCGACACCATCGACACGACCACTGTCAGCATCACCGGCAGCACCTCGGTAACCGAAGGCCAGACCGCCAGCTACACCGTCAGCCTGACCCACCCGGCGCAAACTGAAGTGACCCTGAAAATCGTTTACAGCGGCACCGCTGCCGACGGTTCGGACTTCACCGGTGTGTACACCGTGAAGATCCCGGCGGGCGCCAGCAGTGCGCAGTTCAACGTCGCGACCATCGATGACAAGATCACCGAAGGCACCGAGAACTTCGTGGTCAAGATCGACTCGGCCACTGGCGGCAACTTCGAGAACCTCGCCGTCAGTAGCACCAATGGCAGCGTCAGCACCTCGATCATCGACAACGATGCACCGCCGGTTCTCGATCTGGACGCCAACAACTCCAGCGGCGCGACCGGTGCCGACTACAAGGTGACCTTCACCGAAAACACTCCGGGTGCGGGCGTGTCGATTGCCGACACCGACATCAGCATCACCGATCCGGACAGCACCCTGCTGACGGGCGCGACCGTCACTCTGACCAACCGTCAGGACGGCGATGCGCTGAACCTGGGCAACAGCGTCAACGGCATCACCATCAATGCCAACAGCACCAACGGCACCGTTACCCTGACCTTGTCGGGCAACGCGACGCTGGCCGACTACATGCAGGCGATCAAGAACATCAGCTTCACCAACAACAGTGAAGACCCAAGCACCGTGCCGCGGATCATCACCGTGAAGGTGACCGATGGCGGCAACTACTCCAACACCGCGACCACCACGGTTAACGTGGTGGCAGTCAATGATGCGCCGGTAGCGGCACCGGTCAACGTCACCGGCACCGAAGACACGCCGCTGATCCTCGGCTGGTCGACCTTTGGTGTCACCGACGTCGACAGCCCGGCCAGCAGCCTGGGCGTGAAAATCACTCAGTTGCCGGGTGAAGGCAAACTGCAGTATCTGGACGGCTCGACCTGGAAAGACGTCGCCACCAACCAGACCTTCAGCAAGGCCGACATCGACGCTGGCAAACTGCGTTTCATGCCGGATGCCAACGAGTCGGGCGTGAACGGTTACGGCGGCACCGGTGTGGGCAATAACCAGGCGGACTACGCACAGATCAAGTTCCAGCCAACCGACGGCCAACTGCTGGGCAACACCGGCACCGTAAAAATCGACATCACGCCGGTGGCCGATGCCCCGACCGTGAGCGTGGCCGACAACAGCGTGAAGTCCACCGGGCTGATCAAGGAAGTCTGGACCGGCCTGTCGGGCCTGGGCACCAATGGCAACGGCGCCGATTCGACCACGTTGAAAAACGTGATCGACGGCGCGGGCACACCGAACTCCAGCGGCACCGTGACCAATGTGCAGTCCGACGGCAGTGTAGCCGCCGGTACCGCCTCGAAAACATCCGGCCTGATCTATCTGGAAGCGGGCAAGACCTACACCTTCAGCGGTGTCGGCGATGACAGCTTGCTGGTGACCATCGGCGGTAAAAACGTGGCAGCCACGACGTGGGGCGCGGGCGGCAACCTCAACGGTTCGTTCACCCCGACCACCAGCGGTTACTACACCCTGGACATCTACCACCACAACCAGAACGGTCCAGGCAGCTACGACGTCAACCTGTCGGTCAACGGCGGCACGGCGATCGACCTGAGCAGCGCTGGCGTGCCGATCTACACCGGCGTGCAGGACTTGATCAACTCCGGCGTGACCGTCTCCGATCTGCACGGTACCAACGGCGAAGGCTATTACGACGGCTTCAAGCTCAACACTGGTGCCGAAGGCACCACGGTCAAACTGTCGGCGGTCTCCACTGCGCTGACCGACACCGATGGTTCGGAAACCCTGAGCGTGAAGATCAGCGGCGCACCGGTCGGCTCGGTGCTCAGCGATGGCGCGGGCCATACCTTTACCGTCACGGCGACCAGCGGCGATGCCAACGTCACTGGCTGGAATCTCGGCAGCCTGACCGTCACGCCACCGCCGTACTACAACGGCCAGTTCAACCTGACCGTGACCTCGACGTCCACCGAACAGGTCGGCGGCTCGGCGAGCAGCACGGCAACCATTCCGGTCACCGTGGTGCCGGCGGTCTACAACGCCATCGTCGCCACTTCGGCCGATGACACCGTCACCGGTACCGATGGCAACGACATCATCGTTGCCGACATCGGCGGTCTGACCGTCGTGCCGGGCACCAACTACAACATCGCATTCATGGTCGACAGCTCCGGCAGTATGAGCACCTCGTCCATCAACGCGGCCAAGGACTCGCTGACATCGGTGTTCAACACCCTCAAGCAAAGCCTGGGCGGCAGCAATTCGGGCACGGTGAACATCTTCCTGGTGGACTTCGATACCCAGGTCAACAAATCGGTGTCGGTGAACCTCAATGACCCGAACGCCCTGACCAAGCTCAAGGCCGTGCTGGACTCGATGACGTCCGGCGGCGGCACCAACTACGAGGACGTGTTCAAGACCACGGCCAACTTCTTCCAGAGCGCTGAAGCGGTGGCCAACACCGGGGCGAAAAACCTCACGTACTTCATCACCGATGGCCAGCCGACCTACTATCAGAACGGCGAGCAGACCAACCCGACGCTGTATGGCAGCGTTAAGCTCGACAGCGTGGTGACGACCAGCAACTACAAGCTGGGCGACACCTTCAGCACTTACATCGATAACACCCACTACCTGAGCATCAACAGCGCCGGCAGCGTGGTATTGCAGACGTACAAGAATGGCAGTTGGAACTGGAGCAGTCTGGGCACTATTCACGCTCAGGGCGACGGTACCTATGAGCTGTCGAGCCTGGCCGGCACCGGCAACAGCACCGACTCGTCGACCACCAGCAACTCCAACAGTAGCTTCACGCTGCTCAGCGGTCTGTCGAACGTCGAGGCCATCGGTATCAACAGCGGCGTCAGCCTCAACGATCTGAAGCCGTACGACTCAGACCACACGCCGCAAACCAACATCGATCCGAAGGACCTGGCCAACTCGATCATCGGCCACACCGAAGCGACGATGCCGGGCAACGACACTGTCAGCGGCGGCAACGGCAACGACATCCTGTTCGGCGATCTGGTGAGTTTCAACGGCATTGCCGGCGAGGGTTATCAGGCGATGCAGGCGTTCGTGGCCAAGGAAACCGGCGTCGACGTCAGCAAAGTCACCACCAGCAATGTGCACCAGTACATCACCGAGCACTATCAGGCGTTCGATGTGTCCGGTGCGCATGACGGCAACGACACCCTGCTGGGCGGCGCGGGCAATGACATTCTGTTCGGCTCGGGCGGCAACGACTTGCTCGACGGCGGTAAAGGCAATGACATTCTGCTCGGTGGCACCGGCAACGACACGCTGATCGGTGGGCAGGGCAACGACATCCTGATCGGTGGTTCCGGTGCCGACACCTTCGTCTGGAAGGCGGGCGACACCGGCAACGACGTGATCAAGGACTTCAAGGCCAGCGAAGGTGACCGCATCGACCTGCGTGACCTGTTGCAGGGCGAAACCGGCAGCACCATCGACAACTTCCTGAAGATCACCACGGTCGATGGCGTGTCGTCGCTGCAAGTCAGCTCGGGCGGCAAGTTCAACTCGGGCGATACAGCCGCCGCAACGCCGGACGTGACGATCAAACTGGAAGGCAACAACTGGTCCAGCGCCAACATTCACAACCTGATTGCCGGTAGCGATCCGACCATCAAAGTCGACCACAACAACAGCTGATCCGTGAACAAAACGGCCGCCCCAATGGGGCGGCCGTCACGTTTGTGCTGTCCGGACCGGTGACGATTGCGTCGCCGCACCGCATACTCGCGTGCGGTTGGCTATGCTGCTGACAGCATGACGCGGGTTCATTTCTGAGGGATGCTCAATGTTTTACGTGCAACGCGATGCGCAAGGCCAGTTGATTCGCGTGGAAGCCACGGCCTACGCCGAGGCCACGGAAACGCTGCCCGCCGACCACCACGAAATCCAGGCGTGGTACGCCAACGAAGCCGTGGAAAACAGCCTCAAACAGCTCAAGCAGAGCGACTTTGAAATGATTCGGGTACTCGACGACCTGATTCAGGTGCTGACCCAGAAAGGCGTGATCCGCGTCACCGACCTGCCCCCGGCGGCCCAGGCCAAACTGATGGACCGGACCCAGGCGCGTGAGGCGTTGGGCGGGTTGAGTCAGTTGATTGACGAGGATGAGGGCGGGTTGATCTGAAGACTCAATCTTCAGGCCCATCCGCGAGCAAACCCGCTCCCACAGGGGAACGGGTCAACAACTCAAATCCCCCGTGGGGGCGGGCTTGCTCGCGAAAGCGGCATCCGTGACGCCGCCAAACTAAAAGATCACCGCCAAGGCTTGGGCTCACCCAAAAACTGCCCCTGTACCCCATACAGCCCCATCTCGCGAATCACCGCCAACTCCCCTTCAGTCTCCACACGCTCGGCAATCAGCGGCAGATCAATGCTGTGCGCCGCACGCTGGATCGCCTCGATGAACAAGCGCTTGTCACTCTCCTGATCGATCGCACGAATGTAGCTGCCATCGATCTTCAAGTACGCCAGCCCCAGCCGCGCCAGGTTGCCGATCATGCTGAAGCGCCCGCCGAAACGCTGCAGACTCAAGGAGAAACCAAGCTCGCGCAGACGCCGGGTCAACTGTTCCAGTACGGCTTGCTCCGGCAATTGCTCTTCGCCTATTTCCAGGGTCAGACGCTCCCCCAGATTGGAATGAGCCCGTAAAATCTCGAAGACTTTGTTCAACGCCTGCGGATCGGCCAACGTCGCGGACGACAGGTTCAGCGCCAGCGAATCCTCATGCTCCATCATCTGCTCAAGCACGCGTTCGAGCATCAGGCGATCCAGTCGCGCGGTCCAGCCAAAACGCTCCAGCCACGGCAGGAAACGCCCGGCCGCAATAGTCTGCCCCTGATCATCAAGCAACCGCGACAGCACTTTGTAGTGCAGCACAAACTGCGTGTCTTCAGCGGCCACTACCGGTTGGAAGAACAGCTCGAAACGCCGCTGATTCAATGCCTGATCGAGCAAACGGTGCCAGGCGTGGTGATCGTCGCCAACGTCAGCCGTGAAGCTGTGATCGATACACGCCCAGTTCTGCTCGCCCTGCCCCTCGGCCTGCGCCAGCGCCTGATCGCCAAGGCTGAGCACGGCTTGCGGCGAATCGCCGTGGGCAAACGGCGCCAGACCAATCGACGCCACCGCCGCGACATCGGTAGCCCCCGTGGTATGCAAGCTGCCCAGCGCGGCATCAAGGCTTTGCGCCAGTTGCAGCGCTTCCTCACGGACCAGCCCCGGCGCCAGCACGGCGAATTCACCGCCGCGAATGCGGGTGACGAGGTTCTGGGTTTCCGGGTATCTGGCGCACTCGCGGGAGAGTTGCTCGCCAACCGCTTTCAGCAACTCATCAGTGCGCTGGCCGCCAAGGCGCTGATTCAGCCCGGCCAGGTCCTTGACCCGCAATAACAGCAAGTAACCGGAGCTGGCCTGCTCCGGGTTACTCACCCGATTGTTCAACTGCATCTCGAAATAGCGCCGGTTGGCCAGCCCCGTGAGGTTGTCCTGATAGGACTCTGCACGCAGTTTTTCACTGCGCTCGGCCTGTTCCTGAAACAGCGCCTTGAGCTTCTCGACCATCTGGTTCATGGCCAGCACCACGCGCCGCAACTCGGGTGTGCGCGGTAGCTGCGGCAGGATGAGAAATTCGCGCCGGGCAATCGCATGGGACTGCTGGACCATGTAATCCAGCGGTTTCAATTGCCGGCGCAGCAACAGCGCGCCGAGTACGGCACTGACGGCACCGCAGATCAGCAACCAGCCAAGACTGCCCAGCGCGCTCTGCCACAGCTTGGCGAGGGCGAACATCGGGTGACTGACCACTTCAACTCTTGCCGCCTGCTCCCAACCACGACTGACCAGCGCATCACCGCCAGCGGGCTCCAGACCAATCAGTTTGACGAACCAATCGGGCACGTTGGTAACGGCAGGGATGCCGCTGCGCTCAACGATGGTCTTGTCGGTCTTCAGATCAACCACGCGGATGCTCGCGTAATAGCCGCTGTCGAAAATCGAACTGACCAGCAACTCGACCATCGCCGGATCGTCGATATTAGGCGTCAATGACAACGCCAGCGCCGTCGCCGCGTCCTGAGCGTGGGAGCGCAACTGGTTGACGTACTGGGTGCGCGAGCTCTCCAGACTGACCATGAAGCTGCCGGTGAAGGCGACCACCAGGAACAGACAGATAGCGATCAACAGCTGTTTGAACAAAGACATCTGAGCGCGTGCTCCTAGTTAATCGTTTCGACCGGGAAACCTTCGGCCTGCATTTTTTTCAGCACATCCTGCCAGCGCGACAGGCGTTTGGTGTCGCCGACCTTTTTGTTGCCCTTGGCCCCCGGCAAATACAGACCTTCGGCATTGAAAGAATAGACCGGCAGCAAATCGGTCCGTTGGGACGCAGGCTGGATCGAATCGATCAGACTGTCGAGCACCAGCGGCATGGCGTCGGGCGTGGAATAGTAAGTCAGCACCATGTGCGCGCGGTTCTGGCGCAGTGCCTTGACGTAAGTGATGCGCAGTTTGTCGCTGGAAACGCCCAGGTGGCGCAGACTGAAATACTTGGCGATCGCGTAGTCTTCACAATCGCCGGCGCCCTTCCACAGCGCCTCAATCGGGGTTTCCCAATAGTCGACCTCGTGCCACAGGTCGATGTCTTCGACATAGCGCACCTGTTTGTTGAAAAACAGATTCACCACCTTGAGCTTGTCCATTTCGCTGACCTGTTTCTGCGTCGCCAGCAGATTTTGCCAGGCATCAATCCGCTGCTGCCCTGCGCCCAGCGGTCCATAGAGTGCCGTAGCCTTGCGGCTGATCGCCGAAAAATCCCAATCGGCATGCAGACCGCCCAGCATGAGGCCGGCCAGCAGCAGTGCGCAGCCTAACCAGCGCAACGTGCGGGGGATCACGAAACGTACCGCCACAGCAGGTTTCCAGGAGGCAGGAATGAAAGCGTTTGATGGTGAAGCTTAGCCGGGGAAAAAACAATGGCACCATGAGATCATCCACGACGCGCTAAACTTCAAATGTGACGGAGATCCTCTACACGGTTTGACAACCTGTAGAGCAATCTCTAGTGTCATTTGGATCCAAATTCAGTCGACATACAGGGTGCGTAGTCGTGACTCAGAAGCCCAAACCGCTGCAGAGCATCAAAGTCGATGGGCCGATTCCCGCTCACTTGGCTCGCTCGACGATCGAAGAAACCCTGCGTGCCGCCATCCTTGATGGTCGTCTACCGTGTGGCACAGCCCTACGCCAGCAGGATCTCGCTGATCTGTTCGGTGTCAGCCGCATGCCGGTGCGCGAAGCTTTGCGCCAGCTCGAGGCGCAGGCACTGCTGAGCGTTACCACGCACAAAGGTGCCGTGGTGGCCCCGCTGATTCAGGGTGATGCCGCGCAAACCTACGAGTTGCGCATTCTGCTCGAGTCCGAAGCCATGCGTCAGTCGATTCCACTGCTGACCGACGCTGATCACGCACAGGCAGCCCGTTACATCGAAGCGTTAGAGGCTCAACACGATTACACGGAAATCGGCCAGCTCAACCGCCTGTTCCACATGGCGTTGTACTGCAAGGCGCCCAACCAGCGGCTGTTGCGTCTGGTGGAGGACGGGCTCAACGAAGAGGAGCGCTTCCTGCGTTTCAACCTCGACGCCATGGGCCTGGGCAAACTGTCTCAGGACGACCATCGCGCCATGCTGCAAGCGGTGATCGAGCGTGATGTCGAACGCTCGATCGCTCTGCTCGAACAGCACCTCAACCGTGGTGTCGATGTCATCACCGAGTATCTCGCCAGTTCTGCCGCGCAAAACCGCAAAGCCACACGTTGATCCCTGCACGCCGGGCTCAGACTTGCAGGTCTGCCCGGCGAATAACCCGCTTACAAATCCTCCGCGCACCGGCCACAAATACGCTGGCATCCATACCCCTTCGCTCTAACCTCCCTGCGTCAATCAGCCCGAAACTTGCACCCCTGCGGTGAAGAATCGGTAATAGCCGTGGCGGCCATTTACCCTCACTCTTGAACGGCCAACCCAAAAAGAACGGGCGACGCACCGCACCGCCGGCGCAGTCCCCGCAACAGGAACCTACGGAAGGAGCCTTGTCACGGGAAAAGGAAAGAATCGGCGCCCGTCATCGCCCACTTTCATCCCTTCAAATAACTTAAATCTCTTCATCACAAAGTTGCTTCGAGTGAGGCATTCACTCTGTACATTTCATTTTGGCCTTTATTGTCCGAAAGGAGCAACTTCGCCCCAATAAAACTTATTCAAATAGTTTTATCGGGCACACTCATACTTGAAAAAACGACAACTAAAAATAATTAAAATTAGACTTGTTAATTTGTTTGGCGTTGTATTAGTTTTTCCTCGCCGAGCTTGAACTTCCCGCCCCAGTGGGGCGCAGACCAACCTTACAAGTAAAGGGATGGCAACGCCCAGTCCGGCTGCCGCGCAGTTCTAGACATACATCAATCCAACTTCATTGATTTGTATGAGGCTGCCGTACGCCTGGAAAAAGAATAACAAGCCGCTGTTCCATTGATTGCGCAGTTGAAAGAGCTGTCCCATTTCACATCAAGGATAAAGGCCCGTCATGTCTCAAATAAAGCACCAACTTGCCCAGAAGAAAGCCGAACTTAGCGTTCACCCCATCTTTGGCGAAATCGACTCATTGAGTACCTTGCAACGTTTCATGGAAACCCATGTGTTTGCCGTGTGGGATTTCATGTCGCTGACCAAACGCCTGCAACAGGAACTGACTTGCACCCGTCTGCCCTGGCTGCCACCGCGTGATCCCCATGCCGCACGTCTGATCAATGAAATTGTCCTCGGTGAAGAATCCGACGACTGCCTGAGCCATGGTCATTACAGCCATTTCGAGTTGTATCTGGATGCGATGCGCGAAGTCGGTGCGAGTACCTCGGCTGTGGAACGCTTCGTCGCGCTGCAGCAAGAAGGCGTGAGCTATGACGTGGCACTGCAGAGCATCGAGATCGATCCGGCCGCCGCGCAGTTTGTCCGCGACACGTTACGCATTGCCCTGCATGCGCCGGGACACAGCGTGGCCGCTGCGTTTCTGCATGGCCGCGAAAGTGTGATCCCGACCATGTTCCAGCGCATCCTCGATGACTGGGGCATCGGCATCGAACAGGCGCCGACCTTCCGCTACTACCTGGAGCGGCACATCGAAGTCGACTCCGAGGATCACGGCCCGGCGGCGGAACAGCTTCTTGAAAGGCTCGTCGACGGCGACCCGCAGCGAGAAAGCGAGGTTTACGCCAGCGCCATTGCCGCCGTCGAAAGCCGCATCGCACTGTGGGACGGCCTGCGCCTGAGCATGCGTGAACCGTTGGCGGAGGTGGCCCGATGAATGCCGCCGATTACCAATCTTTCGCCGAGGCGTGGGAGAGCCGCGCAACCATCCGGACCCGCCCGCGACGGGTACTGGAGGACGACCAGCGCCTGATCTATCCGCTCAGCCGCCAACCGCTGGTGCTCTGCGACACCTTCCTGCGCGAATGTCCGCAACAGCGTGATTTCGCCTTGGTGCAGACGCTGTACAAGTTCATCAACGACGTGGTGATCTTCGAAACCGAAATCGTCGACAAGACCGCCCGCAGCATCGCCAAGAACCGTTTCGCCGTGCCCTTCCCGTATGCCTGTCGTTACGACGCGATGACCGTGGTGGTGGACGAGGATTACCACGCACTGGTGGCGATGGATTTCATGCAGCAAACGGTGGCCATGACCGGCATCGAGCCGATTCAGTTGCCCGATGAAATCGAGCTGAGCCGGGCGATTCCGGCTGCCGTTGCGCTGGCACCTGAGCACCTGCGCAGCGCCGTGGAATTGATCTGCGTGGCCATCGCGGAAAACACCGTGACCGGTGACGTCGCGGCGTTCGCCCGGGACGACACGGTCAAGCCATCGATCAAGGGCCTGATGGCCGACCACTTGCTCGACGAGGGTCGCCATTCAAGTTTCTGGGCGCGGATGGTGCGCATCTATTGGCACACCGCAGGCCAGGCAGATCGCGAAACCATCGCGCAGATTCTGCCGGTGTTCATCGAACATTACCTGACCAACGACATCCAGAAATCCTTCGACCTGCGCCTGATCGATGCACTGCCGGTCAACGACGCCACGCGCCACTCGCTCAAGAGCGAAATGGCCGGACTGGCCTTTCCGATCAATCGCCACCACCCCTTGGTCGGCAACATCGTGAAGTTCTTCCACAACAGCTCGCTGCTCGACACGCCGTGTGTCCAGCACGCCCTGCACGACTATCTGGTTTGAAGAGGAGGCCGACATGAAACGTCTCGACATTTTGCTGATTGGCACAAGCCAGGCCATGGCTGACCTGGCGGTGGAGCTTGAACAACACGGGCATACATTGCGGCGCAACGGCGCAGCGAAATCGACGGTGGATTTGATCATCGACGATGGCTTCATTGCAGCCGGCGATCTCTGCGCCATTCCACACCTGCATCTGCGCCTGGGTGTCGATGCACAAGGCAGTGCAGGTTTGCCGACACTCGACCTGCTGTGCTTTCTCGGCTCGTCACTGATCAGCCGCACGCCGATAGCGGATGAGCCTTCAGGCAATGGCCAATCACTGCGCCAAAGGGCCCTGGCGCATGTGGTCGACGAGGTGGCATTGCTGGTCAGCCGCTTCTCCCGTGATGAGTCATATTTCCAACAGGTTGCGTGTGTTGCTGCGCCAGACTTTGAACAGGTGCAAAACCTGCTGTTCCTCGACAGCCTGGCCTACGTTCATCGCCTCAACGCCACAGCGCACCCGGCGCTGCTGCAACAGGCACAGACTCCGCTGATCGAAGGCCTGCAACAGAGCCTGATCCGCCACGCCGAACGCCCGGCGCTACACGTCGCCGAGCAGTCGATCAGCTACCGTCAGTTGCACGCTCACAGCCGGGCGATTCAACAGCGCTTGCAGCCGCTGCTCGACCAGCATCCGCAACCGTGGGTGGTCGGCATTTGCCTGCCGAAAAGCCCTGCACTGTTTGCCTCGATACTGGCGATTCTCGGCAGCGGCGCGGTGTACTTGCCGCTGGAGCCGAGCCATCCGTTGCAGCGCCAGCAATACATCCTGGAAAACGCGGGTGCCTTGCTGTTGTTGCATGACGGTGAACATCCGCTGAGCGAAACCATGCCGGGGCTGAATGTCAGCCATATCGACAGTACAGACGCCGATCTCGGTCGCCCCCTGATGCGCCAGCGCCCGGAACTCGACGCACCGTGCATGGCGCTCTACACCTCGGGGACCACCGGGCATCCGAAGGGTGTGCTGCTCAGTCAGGCGAATCTCGCGCACTTCACCGCGTGGTACGCCGACTACACGCAACTGCAGGCCGAGAGTCGGGTGTTGCAGTTTTCTTCGCTGAGCTTCGATTCCTCGCTGATCGATATTTTCCCGACCCTGCTCGAAGGCGCCGAACTGGTGGTGCCCAATGACACGCAACGGCGTGATCCGCTGCAACTGGTCGCACTCATCCGTCGTCGGCAACTGACCCACGCGTTTCTGCCGCCGGCGCTACTGAGCATCCTGCCGCTGGAGCAACTGCAAAGCGTGCAGCAGGTGATGACCGGCGGCGATGTCTGTGAGCCGTTCGTCATCGAGCAACTGACCCGCCAGGGCACACTGCACAATCTCTATGGCCCCACCGAAGCCACCGTGCTGATCACCGCTCGCCAGCTCAAACCCGGCGACAGCAATCGAACCCTCGGCGCACCGATCGCCAATAGCCAAGTGCTGATTCTTGATGACGATCTGCAACCGGTGGCCGAGCACACCGTGGGCGAACTGTTCATCGTCGGTCCCGGCGTCTGCCTCGGTTACCTGAACAATCCAGAGCAGACTGCCGAGCGCTACTTGACCCTGAATCTGCCGGATGGCCAGCCGTTGCGCGCCTACCGCAGCGGCGACATGGCCAAGTGGGGCGAGCACGGTATCGAGCTGTGCGGGCGGCGCGACAATCAAGTGAAGATCCGCGGTTTCCGGGTCGAGCCGGAAGAGATCGAACGTTGCCTGCGCGAGAGTCAGCTGTACCGACAAATCGCCGTGGTGATCGACAGTCAGCGGCGGATTCTGGCGTTTCTCGCCCAGCCTCAATCGGACGCCGCACGTGAAGCGCTGAAGGCCCACGCCCAGCAGTTTCTGCCCGACTACATGCAACCGGTGGCGTGGACTGAGCTGCCGAGCATGCCGTTCGCCAGCAACGGCAAGGTCGACCGCAAAGCGCTGCTCGATCTGCCGGTGAGCGTCCAGGACAGCGGCCCGAAATGCCTGCCGGCGAATGCCGACGAAGCCCTGCTGCTGGAGATCTGGGCGCAACTGCTGGAGCTGCCGCCCGGTGATATTTGCACCGACGAAAGCTTCTTCAATCTCGGTGGGCACTCGATTTTGCTTTCGCGGATGTTGCTGCGCTTGCGTGAGGAGTTCGGCCGCAGCATCTCGATCAACCGCTTCATCGAACGGCCAACCATCATCAAACTGGCGACGCTGGTGCGTGGCAGCGATGCCAGCACCGTGCTCAGCGCTCTGGCCATGGCCGATGCCGAACGAGCGCTGGAGATCGAGCCATTGCCGATCAGCCGCATGGGCGATGTGCACAAGGTGATCGTCACCGGCGCCAACAGTTTCGTCGGCGTACATATTGTCGAGGCGCTGCTCGGTTGGGGCGCGAGCGAAGTGGCGTGTCTGGTGCGTGATGGCGGCGGGTTAACGGCGGAGCAGCGCTTTGCACAATCGTTGCGCGAGAACCGTCTCGAACACCTGGATCTGAGTCGAGTGCGCGTCTACGCGGCAGATATCTCTCGACCGCAACTGGGATTGGCTGACGACGATTATCAACGCCTTGATCGCGAGTTCGGCGCACTGGTGCACAACGCCGCCAACGTCAATCACGTACTCGATTACGAGTCGCTGGCGGCGGACAACGTCGAGCCGATTTTCGCCTTGCTGCGCCTGTGTGAGGGGCGCAGCAAAAAGATCTTCAATTTCGTCTCGACGCTGTCGGCCTCAAGCACGGTCGATGACGCCGGCCGGGTCCTGGAACTGCCCGCCGCGCCAACGCCACCGATCTACATTCGCAACGGCTACAACCTGTCGAAATGGGTCGGTGAACGTATCCTCGAACGGGCGCGCACGCTCGGGGTTCAGGTCAATCTGTATCGCCCCGGCAATATCAGCTTCAACAGCCTGAGCGGTGTCTGCCAGCCGCACAAAAACCGCTTGATGCTGATGCTCAAAGGCTCACTCCAACTCGGTCAGGTGCCGGCCTTCGCGCTGAATTTCGACTTGATGCCGGTGGACTTTCTCGCCCGTTTCATCGCCTTCCACGCCAGCCGTTATTCGGCGCAGCGCGCGGTGTTCAACCTGCACAACCCCGAGCCTTTGAGCTGGGACGCCTATGTCGATTCGTTTCGCGAAACCGGCAATGAGTTCTCGCTGGTCAGCGTCGCGGACTGGCAGCAGCAACTGGGGCGAGTCGATGCCGACAACGCGCTGTTCGGTGTGCTCGGTTTCTACCTCAACGGCTTCGAGGAAGACATCGGCGACATCTCCCTGATCGGCCATGCCAACGCCGAGGCCGGCGTGCAGCAAATGGGCGCGCACTACCCGGAAAAATCCCCGGCGCTGCTGCGTCGCGGCTGCGATTACCTGAAAGAAATCAACTTCATCTAGTTCATCAAAAAGGAGCAACACCATGAGCACTCTGCAACCGGACACCCTGATCAAAAACCCGCACGGCTGCCACGTCGTCTCTTCAGTGGAAGTGCCGGCCGACGCTGCACACGTCTGGGCGGTGGTCGGCAACTTCGGCGGTTTCGACCGGTTCATTCCGGCGCTGTCGCACATCGAAATGACCGGCGAGGGCGTGGCTTCGCTGCGCAAGAAATGCTTCAAGGATGGCAACGTGGTGGTTGAACAACTCAACTCCCGCGATGAACAGGCACGGTGCATGACCTGGACGACGATCTACAACACCTTGGGCGTGGCCAATCTGTGGGCAGCGATGAATGTGGAATCGCTGGGCGAAGGCAAGTCGCGGGCGACCTGGACGATCATTGCCGAGCCTGCCAGTGGGGGGGCCGAAGCCCTGCCGGGGTTCAAGGAGTTTGTGCAGGGGTTTGCCGATGATGCGATGGGGAATGTTTTGAAGCTGTTTGTTTAAGGCTTTGGTTTAGCGGTGACTGAACTACCGCTATCGCGAGCAAGCCCGCGTCCACAGGATCTTGGTCTTACACAAATATTGTGTGCGCCAAAAACTGTGGAAGCGGGCTTGCTCGCGAAGAACGATAACGCGATCTGACTTCAGGTCAGATTTTGAAACTGTCGACCAACTGCTTCAACCGGTTCGCCTGCTGCGACAACGCATCACAATCCTTCAACGTCTCGTTGAGGTTGGCCACGCTCTGCTGATTCAACAGGTTGATCTGGTTAACGTCGACGTTGAGGGTTTCCACCACCGCGGTCTGCTCTTCGGTGGCGGCGGCCACTGACTGGTTCATACCGTCGATTTCACCGATACGCTGGGTGACGCTGACCAGGCGCAGACCGGCCTGGTTGGCCACTTCAACACTCTGCTCGCTGGACGCCTGACTGGCGTTCATGGTGCTCACCGCTTCACGCGAACCGACCTGCAGGGAAGTGATCATCTTGTGGATCTCTTCCGCCGATTCCTGAGTGCGATGGGCAAGGTTACGCACTTCGTCCGCCACTACCGCAAAACCACGACCGGCTTCACCGGCACGCGCCGCTTCGATGGCGGCATTGAGCGCCAGCAAATTAGTCTGCTGCGATATGCCTTTGATCACATCGAGGATGTGGCCGATGTTGTCGGTGCTGGCATTCAGGGTTTCGATCTGAGTGCACGACAGGCTGATCTTCTGCGACAACTCTGTCATTGCCAGAATGGTTTGCTCCACCACTTGACGGCCATCATCAGCCTGCTCGCTGGCACCGCTGGCGTGCTGCGAGGCGTCGGCGGCGTTACGGGCGATTTCCTGCGTGGCGGCGCCCAACTCGTTAATCGCCGCGGCCACGCTGTTGGTACGCGCACTCTGCTCATCGGAGCCGACAATCGAGGCATTGGACGATGCCATCACCCGTTGCGACAGATCATGCACATGGCGAGTGGCCGAAGACACTTCGGAAATCGACGCGTGAATCCGCTCCACGAACTGGTTGAAGGCACTGCCCAGTTCACCGAATTCATCTTTGCTCTCGACCACCAGACGCCGGGTCAAATCGCCTTCGCCCTGGGCGATGTCCTGCATTGCACGGCCCATGGTGGTCAGCGGGCGCATCAACACGTTGATCAAAAGGCTCAGCAGAAGAGCAATGGCACCCACGGCAACGAACATCGCGATCAACGCCGAAGTACGGAACTGGCTGAGTGCGGCGTAGGCTTTGTCGTGATCGATCGACAGACCGATGTACCACTCGGCATTCGGCAGATCATTGACCGGGGTGAACGACAGGATGCGTTCCTGGCCGTTGAGCACCACGTTCTGGTTGCCCTTCTCGATGCGCACGCTGGAGTTGGGGTAGATGTCCTTGAGGTTCTTCATCACCTGATCTTTATCCGGGCTGACGATCACCTGACCGTCGGCGCTGACCAGGAACGCATGACCCAAACCACCGAAGTCCACCGAGTTGATGATCTTCACCAAGGTTTCCAGACTCAGATCACCACCGACCACGCCGAGCAGTTCACCGTTCTTTTTCACCGGCATGGCGATGGTCACCACCAGACCGCCGACGGCGGCCATATAGGGCGGCGTCAGCATGGTTTTGTCGGCGACCATTGCTTGCTTGTACCAGGGGCGCTGCCGCGGATCGTAACTGTCCGGCATCTTCGCGTCAGGGCGTTGAGTGAACACACCGTTGGCCTGACCGACATAGGTGAACTGGAAGTTAGAGGTGAAGGCCGGTTGATCAACCAGCCCCGGAAAATCAGCGTCCTTGCCCTGATGGGCAACGTTCTGCGCGAGGTTCTCCAGAACCAGAATCCGCCCGCTCATCCAGTTCTGCACGCTGCTGGCAGTCAGATCGCCCGCTTGCTGCACGGAAGACTGCAGGTTCTGGCGAATGGTATTTCGCTGAAGATAGTCGTTATAGAGGGTGAACAGCGCGAACGCCAGGACCACGACGCCCGAGGCGGCCAGCAGGATTTTATGGCTGAACTTGAGATTCATTTCATGGGACTTCTTATGACAAATGTGGGGATGCGTTCCGGGATGCAACATTCCATGTAACAGCGTAAGCAGCGTTCTACTGCCTGCTCTACTTTGGTGCACGCATGTCTCACCAGTCTGTCGGCACGTTTCGCAGAAATCTTAGGGCTTTGCACGAAATGGACGTCACTTCTGCCAGATTCCCGCCGAACGGTGATCCAGAGCCTGTGTCGCGGAAGGTTTTCTGACCACTACTCGAGCGCCAGGCACACTGAACAAATGATGATTGCAGTGTTCGGTGTTTTGATTGGGGGGTTCGCCAGTGACTAGCGTTATACCAGGTGGCGCAAATGGCAGGTTCGATACATCAGCAAAGCTCATAAAGCGGGAAGCCCTGAAACGAGAAAACCCCTGACTGCGTTAGCAGACAGGGGTCTCGGAATTCAATCTTGACGATGACCTACTCTCACATGGGGAAACCCCACACTACCATCGGCGATGCATCGTTTCACTGCTGAGTTCGGGATGGGATCAGGTGGTTCCAACGCTCTATGGTCGTCAAGAAATTCTGTATCTGGCCCGTCAACACGGTAACGAGCCAGCAAAAATGGGTACTTCTACTAAAACAAAACCCCAACTGCTTTCGCAATCGGGGTTTCGGAATTTAATCTTGACGATGACCTACTCTCACATGGGGAAACCCCACACTACCATCGGCGATGCATCGTTTCACTGCTGAGTTCGGGATGGGATCAGGTGGTTCCAACGCTCTATGGTC
>NZ_CAXAOQ010000050.1:0-19358 GCF_963970575.1 Pseudomonas sp. EA_65y_Pfl2_P74 | reverse complement strand
CATGTGCTGGCTGCGTTTGGCGCTGCTCTCGCTCAGGATTCGGCAGTGCTCGGCGTTCAACGGGAATTCGCTGTAAAGCATCCAGGCGTCGTGGATTTTTTGCAGCGCCAGGCCCGTGAGTGTGGCGTCGGCTACCGGAGTGGCCGCCGCGTCCAGCGCCTGTTCCTGCAACAACCCCTGCGGCGAAATAGCAAAACGCTTGAGCGGCCCCTGATGCTGCCAGAGGTACACAAACCCTGCGCGCAAACGACGTGCAGCCATCGGTCGGCTCTGCGGCGTAATACCGGGAACGCAACAAGCGTGTTCAGCCTTTTCGTGCGCCAGCGCGTAACGCACCGGCACCACAAACAGTTCGGGCTGACTGGCGGGACACGGATGCACCGTGCAACTGATATCAGCGTGTGGCTGGGCTTTGGCCTCGCGTTCGGCCTGAGCGGCCTCGTCGACCATGGCCAGTTTTTCGGCGCTCATCGGGCGAAGTCCTTGTCGGTCAGCACGTCTTCGATGCGCCCGTGAATGCCTTCGCCGTTATGGCCAAATTGCAGAAACGCCGGTTGGCTGAGCAAGCTCTCCAGATCGAAATCCGGGTGCTCGCTGACCAGTTCAATGTGGATGTTGTAAAGGTTGCTGATTGCTTCGGTGCCGCTGAAGGCCAGCACCTTGAAGTCGTGACGGATAGCAGGAATCTGCAACGAGAAGTGCGCCGCATTGGCCGGCCGGAACATACGCTTATCCTTAAGCAAAGAGGAAAAGAGCGCGATGTCGAAACCGTCCCTGGTTTGTGCTCGCGAGAACTGGCGGGCACGGTAACAAGGGAGCTGATTATTCTATGTAGGGAGACTCGCCAACACTTGTAGGACGCGTCGCGAATTAGAAAATCCCCCCCTCATCGAAGATCAGTGGCGGGTAAATCACTAACTAAAATTCCACGGCAAACAACGCCCGGATTGATGGGCGGCACATTGTGTATTTCAATTCGGGATGTTTAACAACTGAGGGAAAAATACAGAACCGTCCCACAAGGTTTTCAGGTTGTCCGTCGGACGTCCGGTCTTTAGGCTGTGCTCGTCGCTGCCAATTCAGCGACCGGGCCTGGAAATCCGACGACAGTTGTGCGCACCAGCGCCATTCATAACGTATCCTTGCGCGCCCTTATGGTGTGCACTCTGTTATGGCGGCTGTGCGCGGGAGACCTTCGGGTCTGCCGGGTTACTCTGTCCCGGATTTCCAGCCTGCGTACAGCTGCCACCCATTCGCCTGGAAATCGAATGGACCAGCTACAACCGTCACACAGGGTAATAATCATGAAAAAGCCAACACCCAATCCCCCCGAAACAAACACCGACCCAACCTCCCCCTACGCCTCCATCGACAGCAAAAAACTCCACGAAGCGGCAGACCGCGCCCTCGACCACTACCTCAAACCGACCGCTCACCTCATGGCGTCCAATCGCCCCTACGAACCGATGTACCTCGCCAACCCGGCGTACGACACCGAGTCCCTGCTGGCCAATGCCAGCGAAACGTTGGGTTCGGTCACCGAGATGCTCAACAACTTCGCCGCCATGCTTGATACCTCACACCGCAAGACCGCGCTGGGCATCGCGCAAATCGTCATGCTGAGTGAGCTGGCGGTGAATCAGGCACTGGATAACGTTCAGCCGACGGCGTAAGTACGGCGGCGCATAAAAAATCCGATGCCCGTACAGGCATCGGATTTTTATTTCTGGCGGCCAAAGGTCAAATAGCAACCACGAAGCGGCCATTCAAACCGAAAGCGTCTTGCCATCCACCGGATCACCAATCGTCAGGAAATGCCCGCCCGCCACATGGTGCAGCGTGCGCAAACCATCCTGCCCGTCGAAATGCCAGCGCCCCTCACTGAACACGCGTTCGTCGGCATGGGCGGCGATGACTTCGGCTAGAAACAAATCGTACTGTTCGTGATTGCGCGGTTCGGGCAACAAGCGGCATTCGAGCCAGGCGACGCAACCGTCGAGCAATGGCGCGTCGACTTGTTCACCACTGAAGGTCTGCAAGCCATACGCCTGAAACTTGTCCTGCCCTTGGTTTTGAGTGATTTCCAGCCCCGACGTGTTACCGACGGTTTGCACAATGTCGGCCTGATTGGCGCACGGCACGTTGAGGACGAAGGTGCCGGAGGCTTCGAGCAATTGACGGGTCCAGGTGGACTTGTCGAGCACGACCGCGACTTTCGGCGGTTCGAAATCCAGCGGCATCGCCCACGCGGCGGCCATGATGTTGCGTTGGCCATCATGGGCTGCGCTGACCAGCACGGTCGGCCCGTGATTGAGCAATCGGTAGGCTTTGTTCAGGGGTACCGGGCGGCGGTGGGCGGCGCTCATGGGGATCTGCTCCGGGGAAAAGGAACAGATTGTAGCGCCAGCGCACAGAAAGCAGTGGCGATGAAACAACATGTGGGAGATTGCTCGCGAAGACGTCAGGCCTGTCGACATCAATACTGAATGTAACGGCCTCTTCGCGAGCAAGCTCGCCCACAGGTGGGAGGGTTAGTCCGATCAGTTGGACAATTGATTGGCAAACTGACCGACCGCATCGACCACTTTCTGCGCGCCGTCCTGGATTTCGACAATCACCGTGCCCGCCTCCGCCGCCAGCGCCAGCCCTTGTTCGGCCTGCAACTTACCGTCGGTCATCAGAGCGACGGCGTTGCGCGCCATGTCCTGGTTCTGCCGTACCACGCCGACGATTTCCTCGGTCGCCTGACTGGTACGTGAAGCCAGTTGTCGCACTTCATCGGCCACCACCGCAAAGCCGCGCCCCTGCTCCCCCGCACGGGCCGCTTCAATGGCGGCGTTGAGTGCCAGCAGGTTGGTCTGTTCGGCAATCCCGCTGATGGTTTTGACGATGGAGCCGATCACTTGCGATTGTTCGTTCAGTGCTTCGATGCCTTCGCTGGCTGTCTGCATGTGCCGCGACAAGTCACGCATCACATTCACCGCTTCGGTCACCACGGTGGTGCCACGCTGCGCAGTGCTGTCGGTTTGTTGCGAGGTGCTGTAGGCAATGCTGGCGGCGTCGGCGACGGCTTGTTCGCGGTTGACCTGCTCAGTGATCACCGTGGCGAATTTCACCACTTTGTACAGTTTGTTGTTGGCATCGACCACCGGGTTGTAGGAAGCCTCCAGCCAAACCGTACGACCATGGCTGTCGACCCGTTTGAAACGTTTGGCGACAAACTCACCGCTGTTCAGGCGATGCCAGAAGTTCTGATATTCGGCGCTGTTGTATTCCTCCGGAGTACAGAACATGCGGTGATGCTTGCCTTTGATCTGCGCCAGGCTGTAACCCATGCTGCTGAGGAAGCGCTCGTTGGCATTGAGTACGTTACCGTTGAGATCAAACTCGATCAGTGCCGTGGAACGTACCAGTGCGCCGATCAGGTTTTCGTGCTCGCGGGACGCTTCAATGGTGCGGGTCAGGTCGCTGGAGTAGATCGAGATGTGCCGGATCCGCCCATCGGAGGAGCGCACAGGCTGCACGATCGAACGCAACCAGGCCTCGTTGCCATTGCCACGCAACAGGCGCACGGCACCGGCGAAATGCTCGCCACGGGCCATGGCGTTCTTGAAGCGCTGGTGGAATTCGTCGGATTTGACGTGAGCCGGTACGATGTCTTCAATCGCGCGGCCAATCAGGTCGTGGCTCTTGTAGAGCATCTCATTGAGGAAGTTCTGGTTGACCGATTGAATCCGTCCGTCCGGTTCAAGGGTCAGCACCAGCATCTCGCTATCCAGACTTTCCTTCACTTGCTTAAGGCTGGAGAGTTCTTCACGAAGAGCAGCCAGCTCTTGCTTCAAGCGTTTGTTGAACATGGAAAGCACCGATGGATAGGTTGAGAGGCGGTGTATAGCCTAACCATCGGCCTTGGAACGCTTTTCTGAAGAGCGCTTGAGACTGCCCAGTCAAAAATACTTCATGCACGCCGAATCAGGCATTTCCCGCCACCTGACATTGGTCCGTGCGCGGCACCCCAGAGGCCTAAATACGCAGCGCTCAAAACGCTTTCCGCGCCCAATACCGCGCAGAACATGACGCAGATCGGCATCAGACCGACCAACCCCGATCAGCAGGCACGGTAGCGCCATCATCAGTTTCTCAGCGACCTCCAGGTCGTAACCCAACCGTCACATCCGCTTGCTAGCGTCCGGCAGAAACATACTGAAACATTTAAGCAAAACGGGCGCGATATGAACGACGAGACAAACGACAAAGACCCCTCCTCGCCAGAATCCGACAATCCCACCGACACCAGTCGCCGCCGCTTTCTCGGCGGCGTCGCGGTGCTGGGCGTTGGCGCAACACTGGCCGGGTGCAGTCATGCCGGCGATCAGCCTGGCAAACCGGCCGAACGCCCACTGTCCCCGGCTGAACTGGACAAGGCCCTGCGCGATCAAGTGAAAACAGTCGTGGTCATCTACGCCGAGAACCGTAGTTTCAATAACCTGTTCGGCGATTTTCCCGGCGTGGAAAAACCGATGTCAGCGCTCAAGCCTGCCGATTATCAACAACGCGACCGCGACGGCAGTCTGCTGCAAACCCTGCCTCAGGTCTGGGGTGGCGTGTTGCAGGTCGGCCCGCAAACGCTGGATGGCGTGACCTATCCCAGCGCCACGCAGTTTCAGCAAAACCTGCCCAACGCACCGTTCGCCCTCAAAGGCCCGAACAGCGAGGACTTGCCGTTCGGGCTGGTGACTCGCGACTTGTGGCATGTGTTTTATCAGAACCAGATGCAGATCAACGGCGGCAAGAACGACGGTTTTGTGGCGTGGGCCGACTCCGGTGGCTTGACCATGGGCCACTATGCCCAAAGCCGTTATTCCCTGCGTCTGTGGGACGTCGCGCAGGAATTCGTGCTGTGCGACAACTTCTTTCAGGGTGCCTTCGGTGGTTCGTTCCTCAACCACCAGTATCTGATCAGCGCCACCGCACCGTTCTATCCGGACGCGGCCCACTCGGTGGCCAAGAGCCAAATCGCCGCCCTGCAAAGCGACGATCCGGCCGATCCGCGTCTCAAGCCGCTGGAGCAATCACCGGCCAGCGCCATGACCGGGCCACCGCAGTTCGGCCCGAGCGCATTGACGCCGGACGGTTTTGGCGTCAATACGCTTGCCCCGCCCTATTGGCCAACGTGGATTCGCGACCCGGAGCGCCCAGCGTACGCAAAAGCGGATCTGCCAAACGTCATGGTGCCCCAGACCCACGAACACATCGGCGACAAACTGTCGAAAAAGAACGTCGACTGGGCCTGGTACGCCGGGGCATGGCAGGCGACGCTGGAGCAATACAAGGACTCCGGTGGCATTCCAAAAATCCCCAACTTTCAGTATCACCACCAGCCGTTCAACTACTTCAAGCAGCAAGGCCCGCAAAACCCGGACGAGCGCAACAAACGCTTGCGCGATGCCGGTTTGGGCGACGAGTCGAGTACCAACAAGTTCTTCGCCGACGCCGAGGCCGGCAAGTTGCCGGCGGTGAGTTTCTATAAACCTCAAGGCAACCTGAACATGCACGCCGGTTATGCCGACGTGGCGTCCGGTGACCGGCACATCGTGCGTGCCCTGAAAGTGCTTCGCCAAAGCCCCCAGTGGAAAAACATGGTGGTTATCGTCACCGTCGATGAAAACGGTGGCTGGTGGGATCACGTTGCGCCGCCCAAGGGCGACCGCTGGGGGCCAGGTTCGCGGGTCCCCGCCCTCGTGGTGTCGCCGTTCGCGCGCAAGGGCACGGTGGATCACACGGTCTATGACACGGCGTCGATCCTGCGGCTGATCACCCGCGTCTTCCAACTGGAAACGCTCGACGGCCTCAAACAGCGTGACGACGCGATGATCGCCCGCGGTCAGGAACCCATGGGCGATTTGACCAACGCTCTGCACTTTCAGGCCTGAGTGCCAGTCCTGCAACACGCTGCAAAAAACTGCGGATGACGGCTTCTCTACATCACGCGACTGATCCAATATGAGGCGCCCCCGACTCTCGGGGAAACCACGCTGAAAAGGATCTGAGCATGTTCAAACTCGCAGGACTCACCCTCGCCGCGCTCACGCTGAGCGCGGCGGCCCACGCCGATGCCGACCTGAAACTGGGCAGCACCGAGCGCGTTACCCGCCTCTTCGCCTACCCCAACAATTGCAGCGTGATCTGCTTTCGCAATTGGTCGCTGGAGCAGACTGTCGCCCACTATTTGAGCCAAAGCGTGCAACGCGACGGTTATACCGATGCAAAAGTCTTGGTCAAAACCGATAACGGCCAGCTCTACGCCGAAATCACTGGGGTGCCAAAAGACTACGATAAACCGCTGTCAGCGCTGCTCGATGCTGGCGATCTGGCCTATACCGGCGCCAGCAAGCTCAACGCAGACGGCAAATGGGCCTATAGCTGGTACCTGTTCCTGCCGCTGGGCATGGCCCTGGAAAATCGCAAAAGTGTCGAGCTGCTGCACTTCCCGCCGGATTATTCACTGACTCAGGCACAGGACTATCTGCGCTCGAACACCACCGACCGCTGGGCAACGCTGTTGACGGTCAATGGCATTCCCGCCGATCAGACGCCGGCCTACCAGACCATCATCGACATCGCCCCGATCGCAGCGCCGTCCAACGCTGGCAGTGACCTGGAAGGCGTGTATGACTACTTCAAGGACTACCAGACCACACTGGTCAAGCAGTTCAGTCAGACCGCCAGCGGCACAACGCTGCCGATGGTCGCTTTCGGCGCTCCGGTGCGCAACTGGATCAAGCAGCAGTATGGGCCGACAGTTGGCGTGCTGGGGCTGGCGACCATCACCCCGAGCGCAGGCGTGAATGTGCCAGTGCTCGGTTCGAACCACCCGAGTTACATCTGGTACGCCGCCGATCCCAAGAGCTATACCGGCGATGATGCACAAGCCAAGGCTGACGCAGCAGGCCTTAAAGTCATGGGACAGGATTTGAGCGCCGCCTGCTGGCAGGCCGGGATGGGTAGCAAACCGGGGAGTAATCCACAGACCTTACTCAACAGTTGCACCCAGACCTGGCAGGTGACGCAGAAAGTCAAAACCTGCGAGTTGTTCTACACCTCGATCCGCGACATGACGCCGGAACAAGCCACTGCCCAGTGCGCTACCCCGCCGATCAAGGCGCAACTGCAACAGCTTAAAACCCCGCCTGCCGCCACCGTCCCCGCTCCGCACCTGTAACCACGCCCGTGCCATTCCCGCGTCAGTGATGACTGACGCGGGAAAGCGTCTTTATCGCCTGTCATATCTGACAGTAGACGGGCTATACCTTTCAAGACAATATTGGATCCAAATAGCCATGTTGCTGAGCCGGCAGGACGCCGGTGCAAGGGAGTCGCAATTTTTTCGGTCAAGGATGGTTATGAACACTCAAGCCCGCGCAAAATCCCGTCCACCTGATACCGAAGGCATCTACCCGTTTGCCGGGCTGCCCGTGCGTCTGGGTTTTCCATCCAGCGCCGACTACACCATCGTCCACGATGAACACGGCACGCCCACGGCAGTCGTCGCACGCCGTGAATTCATGCGTATCAGCCGAATGTGCCGGGTCTCGGGGCAATTGCTGCCCTACCGCTGCCGGCAAACCCGCCAACTGATGGAGGGCATCCACATTTACGACCCGCGCTTTTGCGGGCTACTGGAACACTCTTGCGACCCGAACGTGTTTCTGGACATGACTGAGTTATGGCTGTGGGCATTAAAAGATATCCACAGCGGCGAGCGGCTGACCATGGACCACGCCGCCACGGAAGACACACTGCCGCGCCAGTTCGCCTGCCACTGTGGTTCCCCACGTTGTCGCGGCTGGATCACGGGTTACAACGAACCACCCAACCGCGAAGGCCAGCACTTTTTGCAGCGCTGGCGAAATGCCCGCTCACGTTGATCAGCGGATTACAACGCGCCGATCGGACGTAAACGGTACTGCGGCGGCAACTGCTCGAAACCACTGATGGTCGTGTCCAGGCTTTTCCAGCGACCGTCCTTGATGCCGTAGATGCAACCGTGGATCGACAGGCTCTGCCCGCGATGCCAGGCATTCTGGACAATGCTGGTATGGCCGACGTTGGCGACTTGCTGGATCACGTTGAGTTCGCACAGGCGATCGACGCGCTCTTCTTCGGTCGGCAATTTCGCCAGCTCATCGCGCTTGTCGTAATACAGGTCGCGAATCGAACGCAGCCAGCCATCGATCAGGCCGAGCTGGCCATCCTGCATCGACGCCCGCACACCGCCGCAGCCGTAGTGGCCGGTGACAAGGATGTGTTTGACCTTGAGCACGTCGACCGCGTACTGGATCACCGACAGACAGTTGAGATCGGTGTGCAGCACCACGTTGGCCACGTTGCGGTGAACGAACAGGTCCCCCGGCAGCATGCCGACGATTTCATTGGCCGGTACTCGTGCGTCGGAGCAGCCGATCCAAAGATATTCAGGCGTTTGCTGGCGCGCCAGTTTGGCGAAGAAATCCGGGTCTTCCTTGGTGATCGCGTCAGCCCAACGCTCGTTGTTATCAATCAGATTCTGTAAGTCGTGCATGCTGTAAGGCCTCAAGAAAGATGCGCAGGTATGACAGACGACCGTCCGTCGAGGTCACGGATACGCGATAGATAACGCGGGAGTATTTTCTTGGAATTTCTCCCGTGCCCGGTGTGTCCACCCAGTAAGGCCCACAGTATGAGGAATTGCCATGACTGATTCACGACGCCCTTTTGACGCGGTGCAACCGGAACCCATCGATGATAACGAAGACCGCATGGGTTCGGTGCATGAACTGGATTTCGACGACGAGCAGCCCAGCGCGAAGATTGGTGAGGCGTTGCCCGAGCGCGAACGCCAGCAACTGATGCCAGAGGACCGCGTGCGTGAAGCCGGCATGACGGGCGCTTCAGTCGCTGATCATGAACCGACAGACGATGACATGAACCCGGAAACACTCATCCACGAGGACGGTGCCCGGGACGCCGACGAAATGGGCGAGGATCATCAGGCTGACTGGGATTTGAGCGTCGTTGATGAGGACGATATCGGTGGCGGCAATGGCCTGGATGAGGCGGAACTGGCGCGGCGTGATCCGCTGGACGGCAACCGCTGATCGGTGGCGTCTGACAGAACGCCTTCGCGAGCAAGCCCGCTCCCACACTCAAATGCTTATTCCTGTGGGAGCGGGCTTGCTCGCGAAGCTTTTAAAAAAGATCAGTCAACCAGAGTGCAGGCCATGACCACAGCATCTTCACGCCCGCCCACCGCCGGGTAGTAATCCCGACGCCGGCCAATCTCATTGAAGCCATAGCGCTCATACAGCCTGAACGCCGACCGATTACTGTCGCGCACTTCCAGGAAGCATTCTCGGGCAGACGCCGCATACGCCCGCGACATCAGGTACTCAAGCAACGCAAGGCCCAGCCCGCGGCCCTGATTCTCCGGTTTGACCGTGATGTTCAGCAGATGCGCCTCATCCAGAATGATCTGCACCACCCCATGACCGACCTGTTGCTGACCTTCGAACATCAGCCAGATCTGGTATTTGCCCAGGCCATCGAGAAAAATCCCGCGGGTCCACGGATGGCTGTAGGCCGCGAACTCTATCTTCAGCACAGCATCCAGGTCCGCCTCGATCATCGGGCGGAACGTTACAGCGTCACTCATTCGATTCTTTCCAGCGCGCCATCAGCCGACGCATGGCTTGCCAAACAGCGGCCTTGCGCTGTGGCTCTTCCATTAATAATTCCAGACCCGGGATGGCCCAGGCCGAGCCCAGACCTTCGATCTGCAATTCACGATTGAACGCTTCGGCGTCCGCTTCACCGGCAAAACGCACCGCCGGCAGGCCGATCAGCCACAGGCAGGCACACGGCGCTGCTTCCATTTGCACCGAGAGGAAACCCTGCACAAAGTCACGCGCCGCGTCCGGGCCCTGATCCAGGGTGCCGCGGTTCAACCACGGCCAGCGTACCGGCTCGCCGACGATCTGCGGCGCATCCGGCAGCCCGGCAGCGCGCAGCATGTCTTTAAGCAGCAGATACGCAGGGTCGCGACTCTGGAACGGCTCCCCTGTGGGTAACTCCACCAACAGCAGGCAGCGACCGGCACGCAGCAATTGCAGGGCGAAACGCGGTGGCGGAACCGGCGCCGGTTTGGCGACCACCGGGGTGTCGTCGACCTCTTCCACCGGTTTGGCATTGGTTCGGGTGCTCGCCAGTGAAGGGCGCGGCACTTCGATTTTCGGCCGTTCGGTGGGGCGCACGGCCGGTTGCACCGGGGCTTCGGCCTCTGGAGCCAGCACCACCGGCACCTCAATCTCAGGCTCGGGCATGTCCAGCAGCTCGGGCCGCGAGGGGGCGGCGAAAGGCAGTTCGGTGCGCGGCAGCCAGTTGACCACCTGCATGGCGTTCAAATAGGCGCGGCGGCGGGACTCGATAAGCAAGGGTCGGCCACTTGTGGATAACTGAAAGTGTGCCGATTCTACCGCCCTTCGCTCAAGATCGCTTGCTGTTGATCGATAGCCTTGACCTGAGCTCTCTACCTTCGAAAATGCGACAGCCCGTCCCGAGAGTGAATCGCATCCTTCGTGATGCAGTACAATCGCGGCTTTTAATCGCCAACCAGCCGGCCATTCCGATGATCGAACCCAAGCGCGTCTTGCGCGCCCTCGCTGAACACTGGGCACTTCTGGAGCCACTGTGCGAGCACTTCGACCAAGGCACCCTGAGCCTCAACGAACTGCGCACGCAACTGGCCGCCCAACAACTGGACAGCACGCCGCAGGACATTACCAGCCTGCTCGACGTGTGGATTCGCCTCGACATTCTGGTGCCTGTGGCGAAAAGCCCGAATCGTTTCGAGCTCAACGCACAGATTCACGACTTTCTCGCCTACCTGCGCCGTGAGCACCGTCTGGGCCTGTGCCTGGAGATCGAGGCCTATCTGCGTCACCTCGAACGTCTGGCCGGCTACATTCAGGACGCGTTCGACATCCGTGATGGCAACGACCTCGCCCGCCAATTGCGCTTGCTCGACATGCGCGTGCGCGACGTCCTGAAAAAACTCGATAACGACGAGCAAGCGCTGGTGGCCGTGGCCGAACGAGCCAAAACCAGCGATCGTCAGATTCCGTTGCGTCAGCGTTATGCCGAAGTGTTGGCAACGTGGGACGAATACGTCGAGCCGATGATCGACCTGGTGAACGCCGACGGCGCCTTCGAACAAGGCGTGCGCAAGGTCGAAACCGTGTTGCTGAAGATGCTCAGCGAGCAACAGCGCCTCGGCCATCTGGTCGACGACGATATGCTGCTGCGCACCCACGCGCGCATCCTCGAAATGCAGACCAGCGCCCAGTTGACCCTGCGTCATGCCCGGGAACTGCTGCTGCCGTTGCGTGAAGAAGCCCGTCGACATAACGCCGTGACCCGTGGTGCCGCGCTGGCCCTGGCGGCCATTCGCCGTAAAGGCATCGACGCTGTGCCACAAGCCGCCATGCCGCTGTTTACTCGCCCGCAAAGCACCTTCCTCGGCAGCGCCAGTCAGGTCGAAGCCTACGTCTATGCGTTGGCGCGTTTCGAGCCAAAACCGGCGCGTTTCCCCAAGGCACACAAGACCCAGAAAGGCGAAGCCCCACGCGCGCCCCGCACCGTGCGCGAGATGGTCGACCGCTGCGAAGAAGCCTTGCCGATGCCGGATCTGATGACCTGGCTGCTGGAGCAGGAGCCGGACGGCGCCACCGACGAATTGCTCTACTGGTTCTCGCGTCTGTCGCGGGAAAAACGCTTCAAGCGCGAGCGTCTGGAACGCCGCGAATACCACACTCACGAGCACCAGGTCAGCCTGCGCTCCTTCGCCCTGCTCTCGGCCCGCGACCCCGCCGCCGAGGATTCTGCGAGCATCCCCAATGCATCTTGATCTCTCCGAACTGTCCCAACTGGCGCCGATCTTCCGCGAACTGTTCAAGGGCTACCACGTCAGCCGCCGCGACCCGGAACTGTACGCACAACTGTCGAACTTCCAGGACCAGTACCGCACGCTGTTCAAGGCGCTGGGCTTTGAACTGGTCTGCGACACCCGTGGTTTCTATTACTTCGTGCCGGACATGGCGGCAGCGGCAGTGAACAAGACGGCTCAGCGTCTGGCGCTGTTCACCTTCATCCTCGTCGAGCATCTGGCCGATCAGGGCCGCGACCCGATTGCCGTGCTCGACGGCGGCAGCCTCGGCCGCGAAGAGCTGCCGTCGCTGCTGGAAAAATACCGCGACCTGTTCATTCAGGCTGAAGTGCAGACGGTTGAAGAGCTGGAAGAAAAAATCATGCGCCGCATGACTCAGCTCGGTTTCGCCGGCGAAGAAAACGGCGTCTATCGCTTCCTGCCACCGATGCACCGGTTCCTCGATGTGTGCCTGTCGGTGCAGCAAGACCGCGATCTGGCGGCCAGCGTACACAGCGTATTGCCGCTGCCAGCGCCGGTGCTGATCGACGAAGCCGCCGAAGCCAAACTGCTGGAAACCGACGACCCGCTCGATCTCAGCGAATTTGACGAAGAAAGCGAAGAAGACGCACTGGCCCGTGCCATTGCCGAAGAACAGGAGTCCGACGCATGAGCCAGGAACGCTACGGCATCCGCCGCTTTGCCCTTTTGAACACCGCCGGTTACAGCCTCGGCCTGTTTCCGCTGGAAGAACCGCTGTCGGTCTATGGCGCGAACAACCTCGGTAAATCCGCGTCGATCAACGCCTTGCAGTTCCCGATTCTGGCGCGCATGTCGGACATGAGTTTCGGCAAGTACAGCCTGGAGCAATCGCGCCGCTTCTACTTCGCCTCTGACACCAGCTACATCCTCGTCGAAGTGAACCTGCCCCACGGCCCACACGTCATCGGCGTCGTCGGTCGTGGCCCGGGCGGCGGTTTCGGTCATCAGTTCTTTGCCTACGCCGGCAAGCTCGATCTGGCCCATTACCAGAAAGACGACACCTGCCTGCGCCAGAAGGAGCTGTTCAGCAACCTTGAGCGCGAGGGCCTGAAAGCCTACGAACTCAAACCCGATGAACTGCGCCGCTTGCTGGTCGGCGGTCACACGTCGATCCCGCTGGACCTGACCCTGATCCCGCTGCGTTCCACCAGCGAGCAGAGCCTGAAGACCTTCCGCGCCCTGTTCATCAACTTGCTGCACATGCGCGAAATCACGGCAGCCAAACTCAAGCAACTGTTCCTCGACGCGTTTGAACACAGCCTGCGTTCCGGCAGCGTCGATTACATCGCGGCGTGCGAAGAAGCGTTCCGCGATGTACGCCGCATGGAACAGGACTACAACTCGCTGGTCGCCGCTGGCCCATTGGTCGAAGCCTTGGCCAACGGCGTGAAACAGCGCGACGTACTGCGCGGCAAACTGCATCGCCTGTCGCCGCTGCTCGACTCGTTGCTCGGCACCTGGTCGGACTACGCCAGTGCGCGCAAAGAAGAACTGACTATTCAGGCCGACCACTACCGTGGCGAGCAGGACAGCCTGCAAAACGATCAGCGCGGCGGCACCCAGGAGCTGATGCGTCTGGAACGGGAGATTTCCGGCATCCAGCGCTGGCTCGGCGAGCTGTCGGTGCTCAAGAATCGCTTTGCCCTGGTCGACGACGTCAAAGTGCTGGAGCAGCAACTGCTCGCGGCCAAAGACGCTCACGATGAACTCGCCGGAGCCTTGGCGCAATCGCGTCAGTTCAGTGCCGAGGATCTGGAAGAGCGTCTGCGCGATCTGGAAAAACGCCTGAAGTCGGTGAAGCAGCAACTCGATCACGCCGACAACAACAGCTATGCGCGCCTGCGCGAAGAATTCTCGCAGCAGGACGTCGAGCGCTTGATGCGCCTGTTCAACAGCGCACTGTTCAGCCTGCCGCTGGGCGAACACGGCATCACCCTCGACGAGGATGGCGAGTGGGTCAAATCGGTTGAGCTGATCCTTGATGGCTTCAAGGGCGAGCGTTTCGAAGTGCCGGGGCTGTCGATCGACATCTCGCACATCGAGCCACCGGCCCTGCAGGCACTGGCCGACCGTGCCGCGCTGCGCGATCAGAAAGAGCGTCTGGAAAAAGAGCTCAAGCAACTCAAGACTCAACAGGCTGTAGCCGCCGACCGCGCCGCGAGCAAGACCCAGACCGAAGCGCTGTACCAGCAAGTGCTGGACGCGCAGAAAGCCCTGGAAGACTTCCGTCGCACTCAGACGCTGAGCGCCGAAGAAGGCGACAAGCTCGAACAACTGGCACAGATGGAAGGCGCGCAGGATGAACTGAAGCGCTCCAGCGATGCGTTCACCGAGCGCGTCCAGCAACTGTCGGCCAAGCTGCAATTGGTGGGCCGGCAGATCGCTGACATGGAAGCCAAGCAACGCACCCTCGACGACGCCCTGCGTCGCCGTCAGTTGCTACCGGCGGACTTGCCGTTCGGTACGCCGTTCATGGATCCGGTCGACGATTCGATGGACAACCTGTTGCCGCTGCTCAACGACTATCAGGACAGTTGGCAGGGCCTGCTGCGCGCCGATGGCCAGATCGAAGCGCTGTACGCACAAGTGCGCCTCAAAGGCGTGGCCAAGTTCGACAGCGAAGACGACATGGAACGACGTCTGTCGCTGCTGATCAACGCTTACGCGCACCGTACCGACGAAGCCTTGACCCTGGGCAAGGCCCGTCGCGCGGCGGTCACCGACATCGCCCGGACCCTGCGCAACATCCGCAGCGACTACGACAGCCTCGAACATCAACTGGCACTGTTCAACCGCGAGATCAACAAGCGTCAGGTCTCCAACCTGCAGAGTTTCCGCATTGTGCTGGCGCCGAACAAGGAAGCGCTCAAGCACATCGACCAGATCATCCACAGCGCCGGTCAGTACGAAGAAGGCGAAACGCTGTCGGTGTTCGACTTGAGCCAAAGCGCCGAGCAGGACAACAAGAACGAAGAGGCCAAGGAATACCTGGCGCGGCTGGTGGCGGCGAACCACAACCAGCTCGGCCTCAAGGATTTGTTCGAACTGGCGTTCGAGATCACCAAGGTCAACGGTCAGCCGGTGATCCACACCGACATCGACGGCGCGGCCTCCAACGGCACCACCATGACCATCAAGGCGCTGACCAACATGTACTTGTTGCTGCACTTGATGGATCGTGACCTGGCCGGTCGCGTGCGCCTGCCGTACTACCTCGACGAGGCGGCGGACATCGACGAGAAGAACCAGGCCGCCCTGCTGGAAACCAGTCTGCAACTGGGCTTCGTGCCGATTCTGGCGAGTGTGAAGCCGCAAGTCTGCGCCAGTGTCGCCATCGACCTGGAAGGCGGCAGCGGCCCGGCCGGTATCTACATCGACGAAGCGGACTGGAAGTACATCCGACGTCACGATGTGGTGAAGGCGACCCTCAATGTTGAAGCCGATGAACCGCAGATGGATGCGGTTTGATCGGCCTTAGCACCAGGCAATAAAAAGGGCCGCGATCTGTTTGGATCGCGGCCCTATTTTATGGCTTGGGGTTTGTAGTGACTGTCAGGCAAGACGCCAGATCAAATCCTGATCACTTACCGAGCGAAATCTTCGGCGCCCAGGTCAGCCACTCATCCTCAAACTTGTCGAACAACGGGAACGTCTGCTCAGGACGCGCCGGATTGCCCATCCGCTCACCGTCCGGTGTGGCGAAAGCAATCCCGCCCTGAATCACCGTCTCAAGCGACTCCGTGCGTACCGTCACACCTTTGAACAAGCCGATATCGAAGCCCACCCCGCTGGTGTTCCAGAATCGACTGCCGCTGCGCACCAGAGGCGCATACTTTGGCTCAATCAGAATGTGTACCAAGACCCGGTCGGCCGTCTGACCCAGCTCGTAACCCGTGACCTTACCCACAGTGATTTCACGATAGGTCACCGGCACACCAGGCTTGAGTGAACCTCGGCGAGCAGCACTCAACACCAGACTCAGACCCGCCTCTTGCTTGGTCACCTGCGGTGGATCGGCCAGTGCAACGAAGTTTTTCTGCGGGCCAAGGTTCTTCGCGGCCGGTTGCACTTCGATGTATTGGCCCGTGACCAGGGTTTCCAGATTGGATGTTTTGATCAGACCCAGTTCAGGTTTTACCACCCAGAACTGACTACCGACGCGGGCGATCTTCTCTGGCACTTCGGTGATTCGCGCGGTCAGGATAACGGCTTGCAGATCGTCGGTCAGATCAACGCTTTCGATTTTGCCGACATCCAGCCCCTTGAAGCGAACCGGTGTCCCACTGCGCAAACCATCAGCGCGCTCGACCTTGATCGTCACCACGGCGCCTTTCTGATTGGCTTCATCATGATTGGCGAACAGACGGAAGCGCGGAATGCGTTTGTGCAACGGCGCTTTGGCCACTGGCGTTTCAAAGGCGATGCCACCGGCCATCAAGCTTTGCAACGATTCACTTTTAACCTGAATCCCCCCGGTCAAGCCGCCCGTCAGCGTAATGCCACTGGCGTTCCAGAACCGGGTCGAGGCGTTGACCAGATTTTCGTACTCCTTCTCGATGTGAACACCGATCACCAGTTGCTTCCTGGTTCTGGAGAACTGATAACTCTGTACTGAACCGACCTTGACCTGTTTATACAGAATCGGGCTACCGACCTCGATCGAGCCCAGGGTATCGGTAAAGAGCACCAAGTGCAGGCCCGGTGAACGCAGATCCAGCGGTGGCGCTTTCGGCCGAGCCTCGAACTCACGTTTCGGTGTACCGCCCTTGTCGCCCGGGCGCACGGCGATGTAGTTACCTTTCACCAGCGCTTCAAGCCCGGTTATACCCGCCAGGGAAATCGACGGTTTAACCACCCAGAATTGAGTGCCCTCCACCAGATAGTCTTCGGCCAGCGGATCCAGCGTCAGCTCCGCGGTGGCACTGGACAGATCCGGGTCGATTTTCAACGCTTTCAGATTGCCAACCTGGATGCCTTTGTACATAACCGGCGTGCGTCCAGCCTGCAGGCCTTCGAAGTCACTGAGTTTGACCTTGACCCGGAGCCCGGCGGCTGCCGCATCGAAATCCTCATAGAGACGGAACGGCAGGCTTGGGTCAGTCGGCGGACTGTCCTTGCGGTTCTCCGGTGTGGCGAAGGCAATACCGCCAGCGACAATGCTGGCCAGCGATTCGCTGCGCACTTTCACCCCAGACAGATTGGCGTCGATGCTGATGCCGCTGGCGTTCCAGAAACGCGTGTGTTTGCGCACCAGTTTGGCGTAAGTCGGCTCGATAAAGACTTTGAGTTCGACGGTACTTTGATCTTCCGAGAGCAGGTAGCTTTTGACCTGACCGACCTTGATCTGCTTATAGAACACTGGGCTGCCGCGGTTCAGCGAACCGAGTCGATCAGCCTTGATGGTCAGATGCAAACCGGGCTTGGCGTCAGACAGCGGAGGCTCTTCGGGCAGCGCCTTGAACTTGCGTTCAGGCTCGCCTTCGCCGGGACTGATCGCGACGTAGTTACCTGAGACCAGCGTTTCCAGGCCGGTGATACCGGCCAGCGTTACGCTCGGCTTGACCAACCAGAAGCGGGTGCTGGTCTTGAGGTATTGCTCAACATCCTTGTTCATCTCGATCGTGGCGATCACGCCTTTGGAGTTGCCTTCATCGTCAAGCTTGAGGGTCTTGACCTTACCAACCGACATGCCTTTGTACATGACCTCGGTCTTGTTGGCCTGGATGCCTTCACCGCTTTCGAAACGCACCTGAATCTCGATGCCGGTTTCGGAGTAGGCACGCCAGCCAAGCCAGCCGCCGATGATCAGGGCAATCAGAGGCAACACCCAAATGGCAGACCAGTTCGAAGCCGGCCGGGTTTTTGCTACAGGCAAATCAGTCATGGTCGTCGTCCGACTCCGTGTTATCCCAAATCAGTCGGGGATCGAAAGTTACTGCCGCAAGCATCGTCAGAATCACCACTGTGGCGAAAGCGATGGCGCCAAGATTGGCTTCGACACTGGCAAGCCGGCCGAAGTTGACGACCGCCACGAGAATGGCGATCACAAAAATATCGAGCATCGACCAGCGGCCAATGAACTCGATGAAACGGTACATCCAGATACGCTGGCGCGCTGACAACGGCTGACGTCGTTGCACCGAAAACAGAAGCAATGCAATGCCGACCAGTTTGAAGGTCGGCACCACAATACTGGCGACGAACACCACCGCAGCGATCGGAATCATTCCGTGCTGCACCAACTGAATCACGCCCGACATGATGGTGCTCGGATCACCCTGCCCCAAAGAACTGACAGTCATGATCGGCAACACATTTGCGGGGATATAGATAATCGCGGCCGTGATCAACAAAGCCCAGGTTCGGGCCAGACTGTTCGGCCGACGAGCATGAACCCGCGCGCCGCAGCGGGTGCAGGTTTGCTCATTGGTGTCCGCCTCTTGCCTGTTCAACTCATGGCATTCGGTGCAAATCAGAATGCCTGCATCAATCGCCCGCATGAGCATCCTCTCCAGATAACGCCTGCCAGATCTGATGCGGTGACATCACCACTTCCAGCCAGACCTGTACCAACAACAAAGCAATGAAACACACCAGGCCGAGGCCAACGGTGATGGCCGCCATATCCGCCAGTTTGACGATCGCCACCAGTACGCCCATGAGGTAAACCTCGAGCATTCCCCAGTCTCTGAGGTGATGATAAATGCGGTAGAGCAGCAAGCCGTAACTGCGACCGACATTGAAGCGGATCGTCAGCAATACCATCAACTGGCACAGTAACTTGAGTAACGGAATTGCCATGCTGCACAGGAAGACAACAAATGATACGCCCTGCATGTCGGTCTCGAACAGACCGACTACGCCACTCCAAACGGTGTCGTTAGACGACTGCCCGAGTAGATTGAGCTGCATGATGGGTAAAAAGTTCGCGGGTATGTAGAGCAACAGTGCAGCGATGACCAAGGCAAGGCTGCGCTGCACCACGTTATGGCGGTGGGCGTATAGCTCGTAACCGCAGCGTGGGCAGAGCGCTTTCTCGCCGTGAGCAAGTCTTGGCTTGCGCATCAGCAGGTCGCACTCGTGACAGGCCACCAAGTCTTCCAGCGGTAAATCTGACAGCCCGCAAGCGTCAACCGACTCTGACATAAAGGCTCTGGCTCCGAAAAAGGTGGGGCTATTCTAGTGTTCTGATATGAAAATAACTGTGCAATTTTGTTCGCTGCCTAAGCAAAAACTTTCCTGCGGGCAAAACAAAACCCCAACTGCTTTCGCAATTGGGGTTTCGGAATTTAATCTTGACGATGACCTACTCTCACATGGGGAAACCCCACACTACCATCGGCGATGCATCGTTTCA
>NZ_CAXAOQ010000049.1:0-21737 GCF_963970575.1 Pseudomonas sp. EA_65y_Pfl2_P74 | reverse complement strand
GCCCGATGCGTCGTCAACCGGAACACTGCTGCTAAGCTTATCCACAATTGCTGTGGCAAAAATCAGCAATCCGTCCTGGGTCATTTTTCAATCGGCAGGGTGGGTCAGTTTTCAATCAGCGCCAACAGCTCTGTCGTCCAAATGCCAGCTCAAGTGACTTTTAGGATTAGCCAAAGCGAATGCCCGCTCGTCGAGTGTAGTCAATAGTGAAAGATCCACTGTGGATCGAAAAACAGGCACTCAAACATACCCCGTCGAGCTCTACCTTAGAGCTTCATTCTCATCACGACGCGACTAGGAACCATGGAATGAATCGCAAGCAGTTTCTCGAGCAACCGAACGTGCTCGGCCTCATCGAGTGGCTAATCGAAAACCTCCCCACTCTGCCAGTGCATCTGAAGGTCGCGCGCAGCAGGTTTGTGCGCAAAGCGATCGACTGCAAGGTTCAAGGTATCGAAGCGGTTCAGGCGGAATACCAGTGGGGCGGGAATTGGGAGACGGTCAAGGCGGAGCTGCGCCGGCTGCGTATTCGCTTGCGCCTGGCGGTTCGCGCCCGCGATGAGTTCGCCACGCATGGAGCCTGCGAAGCGATCCTAGCGTGGGGAAATGTCGATGGCGCCGTCGGATTCCTCAAGGAGCAAATGCACGATAAGAACTTGGTGAATTACCTAAAGCAGAGCCAGGCGCTTCTCGCGCTGGACCGCAAGCAGCAGCTCAACCACCTCACCAAGCAGAAGATCCTAAGATTCGACTCGGGCATGACTAAGATCCATGCCCTGCTCGACACCACAGGCTCTCCCATCTATGACGGCCGGGTCGGTGCCGCCATCGCGCTGCTCTACCACCTGTACCGCCAAGGCACCGGCACCACTGCGCCGCAGGCACTGGACTTCGCCTGGGGGCCAGGGATTGGCGACCAGATTCTAAACCCACAAGACTTAAAGCTTGGCTACAACGGTACACCGCGACTCTCCACCACCAGTCGCCACCTTTGGGCACGGCGCCAGCTCCAATTTAGGTTGGATCATCCGCGTGGTGCTAGAAGGGTCCGAACTATTCGCCAAGCAGCCTCACCTGGTAGACCGCTGCCACGCCTTTGAAGCTGGATTGTTCATGATGGGCTACGACCTACGCAGTTTAGTCCCCGACGGCTATACGATCCCGGTGCCGCCCAAGCCTAACTACCGAGTACGCAGGATGACCCGAGCGACCTGAGATAAACAAGCTGCTGGTTGACCTGTATGTAGTTCTCAATAAGCAAGAAAATAGTCTTAAACACTCAAAAACATCAGGACCTGAAGAGAAAGACCAAACAACATTGGTAAAGAGACCACGCGTGAGGCCAAAGACTGCGTCCGCCCACGCGGAAGCCGCGAGGATTCCACCCAGAGCCAGTCGTTCTGTAGGGGTAAAAACGCTGAAAAATAAAAAGGGGTCGCGAGATAAAATCTCGCAACCCCTTGAATTATATGGTCGGGACGGAGTGATTCGAACACTCGACCCCTAGCACCCCATGCTAGTGCGCTACCGGACTGCGCTACGCCCCGACTGGTTTTGTAAATCGCTCTTCGCCTCGAAGAGCGCTCAAGAATATATCGCAAGCTTTTGAAAACTGGAAGCATTCAAACGCAGCTTTTTATTTCTTGAGTACAACCAGCACATCTTCGAGCTCGGCAATCATCTGCCGGATCATCTGTTTGTATTGGGTGGTGTCATCTTTGGCTTCATCGCCGGACAGACGCAAGCGTGCGCCGCCGATGGTGAAACCCTGATCGTAAAGGAGCGCACGGATTTGCCGGATCATCAGCACATCCTGGCGCTGATAATACCGGCGGTTACCGCGGCGTTTGACGGGGTTGAGTTGAGGAAACTCCTGCTCCCAGTAACGCAGCACGTGTGGCTTTACAGCACACAGTTCGCTGACTTCACCGATGGTGAAGTAACGTTTGCCCGGGATAACGGGAAGTTCGTCGTTATGACTTGGTTCCAGCATAAGCCTCAACTCGGGCCTTCAACTTCTGCCCTGGACGAAAGGTGACCACACGGCGAGCCGTGATCGGGATTTCTTCCCCCGTTTTCGGGTTGCGGCCAGGCCGCTGGCGTTTGTCCCGAAGGTCGAAATTGCCGAAACCCGACAATTTGACCTGCTCGTTGTCTTCAAGAGCGTGCCTGATTTCCTCAAAAAACAGTTCTACCAATTCCTTGGCTTCCCGCTTGTTCAGGCCCAGCTCTTCATACAGACGTTCCGCCATCTCAGCTTTCGTCAAAGCCCCCATACGTCACTTCCTTAACGTGGCGTTCAACCTTTGTTCGAGCGAGGTGAGGATATTTTGCGTCGTCGAATTCACCTCATCGTCATTAAGAGTGCGCGATGGATGCTGCCAGGTCAAGCCAACTGCGAGGCTTTTTCTATCAGGATCAATACCTTTACCCTGATATACGTCAAACAGCCTGAGATCTGTGAGCCATTCGCCTGCATTTTCACGAATTACGTCCAATACAGCGGAGGCTGCGACGTCTTTGTGTGCGATCAGTGCAAGGTCACGACGCACTTCAGGAAAGCGCGACAACTCGTGGAATTTCGGCATTTTACCGAGCGCCACTTCAGCCAGGATCAGCTCGAAAACGAAGACAGGGCGGTCGAGACCGAGAGCCTTCGACAATTCAGGGTGGATTGCGCCAATAAAGCCGACCTCACGCCCTTCGCGCTCAATGCGCGCGGTTTGACCCGGGTGCAGCGCCGGGTGTTTGCCCGGAACGAAGGTGAACGTATCCAGTGCACCAGCGAAGCCCAGCACAGCTTCCACGTCAGCTTTGACGTCGAAGAAATCAACCGTATCGCGACCTTGCGCCCAGCCTTCCGGCAGACGGCTACCGCAAACAACGCCCGACAGCATCGGCTCTTGCTTCAGACCTTCGAGCTGACCGACAAAACGCAAACCGCTTTCGAACAAACGCACACGGTCTTGCTGACGGTTCAGATTGTGCTGCAAGGCTTTAACCAGACCTGGCCACAACGACGAACGCATGGCGGCCATATCGTTGGAGATCGGATTGGCCAACAACAGCGGCTCGACGCCCGGATTAAACAGTTCGAACTGTTTCGGATCGATGAAGCTGTAGGTGATCGCTTCCTGATAACCACGAGCCACCAACAGACGGCGCAATTCAGGCAGATCGCTACGCGCTTCGGCCTTGGCTTGGGGCGCCAGACGCGCTTGCGGGTAACGCACCGGCAGACGGTTGTATCCATACAAACGAGCCAGCTCTTCGATCAGGTCGACCTCCAGGCTGATATCGAAGCGATGGCTTGGCACTTCAACGCGCCACTGCCCTGCTCCGTCGGCGGAAATACTCAGGCCCAGGCCGCTGAGCAGACGCTCGACCTGCGCCGAATCCATTTCCATGCCCAGCATTTGGGTGATGCGCTGCGCACGCAGAGTGATCGGGGCGATCGACGGCAAGTGCTGCTCGCTGACGGTCTCGATGATCGGGCCGGCTTCGCCACCAGTGATTTCCAGCAGCAGGCCAGTGGCGCGCTCCATGGCTTCACGGGCCAGTTGCCAGTCAACACCGCGCTCGTAGCGGTGCGAAGCATCGGTGTGCAGACCGTACGAACGGGCCTTGCCCGCGACAGCGATCTGATCAAAGAACGCACTCTCAAGGAACACATCTCGAGTGGTCGCGGATACACCGCTGTGCTCGCCACCCATCACACCGGCAATCGCCAGGGCGCGGGTATGGTCGGCAATCACCAGCGTATCGCCGCGCAGGCTGACTTCCTGACCGTCCAGCAGAATCAGCTTCTCGCCCTCTTCCGCCATGCGCACGCGGATGCCGCCATTGATTTGGGCGAGATCGAAGGCGTGCAGCGGCTGACCGAGTTCTAGCATCACGTAGTTAGTGATGTCGACGGCAGCATCAATGCTACGCACATCAGCGCGACGCAGACGCTCAACCATCCACAGCGGGGTTGGCTTGGACAGGTCAACGTTGCGGATGACACGGCCCAAGTAGCGCGGGCACGCGGCTGGTGCCAGCACTTCTACCGAACGCACTTCGTCGTGCACGGCAGGAATGGCCATGACCACCGGACGGGTGACCGGAGCCGCATACAGCGCGCCGACTTCACGGGCCAGACCGGCCAGCGACAGGCAGTCACCGCGGTTGGGGGTCAGGTCGACCTCGATGCTGGCGTCTTCCAGGTCCAGGTACACGCGAAAGTCTTCGCCCACCGGCGCATCGACCGGCAACTCCATCAGACCATCGTTGCCTTCACCGACTTGCAACTCGGCTTGCGAGCACAGCATGCCGTTGGACTCAACGCCCCGCAGCTTGGCCTTCTTGATCTTGAAATCGCCCGGCAGTTCTGCACCGATCATCGCGAACGGAATCTTCAGGCCCGGGCGCACGTTTGGCGCTCCGCACACGACCTGGAAGGTTTGCGCGCCATTGCTGACCTGGCACACACGCAGTTTGTCGGCATCAGGGTGCTGCTCGGTACTCAGCACCTCGCCCACTACCACGCCACTGAATACACCGGCGGCCGGGGTCACGCTATCGACCTCAAGACCGGCCATCGACAGACGGGCAACCAACTCGTCGCGATTTACCTGCGGGCTAACCCAGCCACGCAGCCATTGTTCACTGAATTTCATCCTGCTCTCCTAAGAATTCGTTACGACTAGCGAAATTGCGCGAGGAACCGCAAGTCGTTGTCGAAGAACAGACGCAAGTCGTTCACGCCGTAACGGAGCATGGCCAGACGCTCGACGCCCATGCCGAAGGCAAAGCCGGAGAACTCCTCTGGATCAATGCCGGACATTCGCAGCACGTTCGGGTGAACCATGCCGCAGCCCATCACTTCCAGCCAGCCAGTCTGCTTGCAGACACGGCAACCTTTACCGCTGCACATCACACATTCCATGTCGACTTCAGCGGATGGCTCGGTGAACGGGAAATAGGAAGGACGGAAACGTACGGCCAGTTCTTTCTCGAAGAAGACCCGCAGGAACTCTTCGATAGTGCCTTTGAGATCGGCAAAATTGATATCGCGATCAACCAGCAGGCCTTCGACCTGGTGGAACATCGGCGAGTGGGTGATATCGGAGTCGCTACGGTACACGCGGCCTGGGCAGACGATGCGGATCGGCGGCTGCTTGGATTCCATGGTGCGAACCTGTACCGGCGAGGTATGGGTGCGCAACAACATGTTGGCGTTGAAATAGAAGGTATCGTGCATCGACCGGGCCGGGTGATGGCCTGGGATGTTGAGCGCTTCAAAGTTGTGATAGTCGTCTTCGACTTCAGGGCCTTCGGCGATGCCGTAGCCGATACGCGTGAAGAACTGTTCGACACGCTCCAGAGTCCGAGTAACCGGGTGCAGGCCACCAGAGGTCTGACCGCGACCCGGCAACGTCACGTCAATGGATTCGGCAGACAGTTTGGCAGCCAGTTCAGCTTCTTCAAACAGAGCCATGCGCGCATTGAGAACGCCTGTGACACGTTCCTTGGCAACGTTGATCAGGGCGCCGACTTGCGGACGCTCTTCTGCCGGCAAATTCCCCAGGGTCTTCATCACCTGAGTCAACTCGCCCTTTTTGCCAAGGTATTGAACCCGGATTTGCTCCAGGGCATTGATATCTTCAGCGCTTTGCACAGCCTCTAGTGCTTGAGAGACCAGCGCATCCAGGTTTTCCATGTACAGACTCCAGATACAAAATAGGGGAAGAGCTTGAAGGCTCTTCCCCTATTTATGACGTTTAACACCAAGCCCCACAGAGGTGAGGCCGGGTGACTGTCGGGGGTACTTAAGCCAAGGTGGCTTTAGCTTTCTCGACAATCGCAGCAAACGCCGCTTTTTCGTTCACTGCCAGATCAGCCAGAACCTTACGGTCGATCTCGATGGACGCTTTTTTCAGGCCAGCGATGAAACGGCTGTAGGACAGACCGTTAACACGAGCACCAGCATTGATACGAGCGATCCACAGAGCGCGGAACTGACGTTTTTTCTGACGACGGTCACGGTAGGCGTATTGGCCTGCCTTGATTACCGCTTGCTTGGCAACACGGAATACGCGGGAGCGTGCGCCGTAGTAGCCTTTAGCAAGTTTCAGAATTTTTTTGTGACGCTTACGGGCAATGACGCCACGCTTTACACGAGCCATGAGTTACTTCCTCTATTCTTGACTAAAATTAACGAAGGCGCAGCATGCGCTCGACTTTTGCCACGTCAGACGGATGCAGCAAGCTGCTACCGCGCAGTTGACGCTTACGCTTGGTCGACATTTTAGTCAGGATGTGGCTCTTGAAAGCGTGCTTGTGCTTGATACCGTTAGCAGTTTTCAGAAACCGCTTAGCAGCACCACTTTTGGTTTTCATTTTTGGCATGTTCGGATACTCCGCATTCAGTTGATAAACATAATCAGAAGGCCTGCCGTGCCCTGTTGATTACTTCTTCTTTTTCGGGGCGATGACCATGATCAGCTGGCGTCCTTCCATCTTAGGATGCTGTTCGACCGAACCGTACTCGAGCAGGTCAGCTTCAACCCGCTTGAGCAGTTCCATCCCCAGCTCCTGGTGGGCCATCTCACGGCCGCGGAATCGCAAGGATACCTTGGCCCTGTCCCCATCACTCAGGAAACGTACCAGGTTGCGCAGTTTTACCTGGTAATCCCCTTCCTCCGTCCCTGGACGAAACTTGATTTCTTTAACCTGAATCTGCTTCTGGTTTTTCTTAGCCGCGGCAACCTGCTTCTTCTTTTCGAAGATCGATTTGCCGTAGTCCATCAGTTTGCAAACAGGGGGTGCTGCATCGGCGGAAATTTCCACCAAATCCAGCTTGGCCTCTTCAGCCTTAAGAAGCGCGTCTTCAATTGACACAATCCCAAGCTGTTCACCTTCAGCCCCAATTAACCGAACCTCGCGTGCCGAGATATTCTCGTTGATCGGGGCTTTCGGTGCAGCTCGTTTATCTTGTCTCATTTCACGCTTAATAGTAATTACTCCGAATCTGGGCGACCACGCCGGGAAACCGCTTGCGCGAGAAACTCAGCGAACTGGGCGACGGGCATCGAGCCCAGGTCAGCACCTTCACGAGTACGCACAGCGACAGTCTGCATCTCGACTTCCTTATCCCCGATAACCAAAAGATAGGGAACCTTGAGCAAAGTATGCTCACGGATTTTAAAGCCGATCTTTTCATTTCTCAAGTCGGACTTGGCACGAAATCCGCTTTCGTTGAGAGTTTTTTCAACTTCAGCAACAAAATCCGCCTGTTTATCAGTGATATTCATGATCACTGCCTGGGTTGGCGCCAGCCAAGCAGGGAACGCACCTTCATAGTGCTCGATCAAAATCCCGACGAAACGCTCGAAAGAACCGAGGATCGCGCGGTGCAACATGACCGGGTGCTTGCGGCTGTTGTCTTCGGAGACGTATTCGGCGCCGAGACGGACAGGCAGGTTGAAATCGAGCTGTAAGGTACCACACTGCCACACGCGACCGAGGCAATCTTTCAGCGAGAACTCGATCTTGGGACCGTAGAACGCACCCTCACCCGGCTGCAGATCGTACGGCAGGCCCGCAGAATCGAGGGCAGCAGCCAGTGCAGCCTCAGCGCGATCCCACAACTCGTCGGAGCCCACGCGTTTTTCCGGACGAGTGGACAGCTTCATCTCGACATCGGTAAAGCCGAAGTCACGATAAACATCCATGGTCAACTTGATGAACGCGGCGGATTCGGCCTGCATCTGCTCTTCAGTGCAGAAGATGTGGGCATCGTCCTGAGTGAACCCACGCACACGCATAATGCCGTGCAATGCGCCCGACGGCTCGTTACGGTGGCAGGCACCGAACTCGGCCAGACGCATCGGCAGTTCACGGTAGCTCTTCAGGCCCTGATTGAACACCTGCACATGGCAGGGGCAATTCATCGGTTTGATGGCGTAGTCGCGACTTTCCGACTGCGTGGTGAACATGTTGTCAGCGTAGTTGGCCCAATGCCCGGATTTCTCCCACAGGCTACGGTCAACCACTTGCGGCGTTTTGATCTCGAGATAGCCGTTATCGCGCTGAACCTTGCGCATGTACTGCTCAAGCACTTGGTACAGAGTCCAGCCATTCGGGTGCCAGAACACCATGCCCGGCGCTTCTTCCTGGGTATGGAACAGGCCCAAGCGCTTGCCGATCTTGCGATGATCGCGTTTTTCAGCTTCTTCGATGCGCTGTATGTAAGCTGCCAGTTGCTTCTTGTCTGCCCAAGCGGTGCCATAAACGCGCTGCAATTGCTCGTTCTTGGCATCGCCGCGCCAGTAGGCACCCGACAGCTTGGTCAGCTTGAAGGATTTCAGGAACCGTGTATTAGGCACGTGCGGACCGCGGCACATGTCAACGTATTCTTCGTGGTAGTACAGGCCCATGGCCTGCTCGTTCGGCATGTCCTCGACCAGACGCAGCTTATAGTCTTCACCACGAGCCTTGAACACTTCGATCACTTCGGCACGCGGAGTGACTTTCTTGATGACGTCGTAATCTTTTTCGATCAGCTGCTGCATGCGCTGTTCGATAGCAGCCATATCGTCCGGAGTAAAAGGACGTTCGAAGGCGATGTCGTAATAAAAACCTTCATCAATGACCGGGCCGATCACCATTTTGGCAGTCGGGTACAACTGCTTGACCGCATGACCAACCAGGTGGGCGCAAGAGTGACGAATGATCTCCAGCCCTTCTTCATCCTTAGGCGTGATGATTTGCAGGGTCGCGTCGCTGCTGATGATATCGCTGGCGTCGACCAGTTGACCATTGACCTTACCGGCCAGAGTCGCCTTGGCCAGACCTGCACCGATGGATGCGGCAACTTCGGCTACGGAAACCGGGTGATCGAATGAACGTTGACTGCCGTCGGGAAGAGTAATAGTTGGCATGGCGCCTCCTCTCCTAGTGGTGACCCCTACCAAAGGTCACGTGGGTTGGGATGAGCCAGTACAAGATCCGATCCAGGCCATTCAATGACGAACGCCTGCCTTACAGCGGCAGGAGCCTTGCGGCCAACCGGAAAACCGAACCAGAGTGACTGGGATTCAAATCAGGATATTCGCACGTTGACCGCTGCCGGGACTGAAGGTCATCCGGAGCCTGAGAACGCTTGAGCCAGGCATGCTAGCACAGATGAGCGGTCACTTATGCCTCAGTTTCATCAGAAGGCATATCGTCTGCTTTTATGCCAGAGTGCTGAACTTGATAGGCCCTTCAGCCCTCAGATAAAAAGACATTGACCCACAAGGAGCATCCTCGCATGCGTCTGAATACCTTATTCGCCGTAGTCGCCCCCATTGTTCTGCTGCTGCCATTGAGCGCTCACGCTGACTGGCCGAAGGGCGAGCGTCAGAAGTACATGACGCAGTGCACGGAGGCGGCCACCCCACAGATCGGCGCCGCAGCGGCCAAATCTCATTGCGCCTGTGGTGCTGATGCAATCAAGTCGTACCCGGCGAGCGACATTCAGGCGCTGATGGACAACAAGGCGACCCCTGAACTGCAGCAGAAAGCGCTGCGCCAAATCGCCAAATGCAAGGCGAATACTCCGGCGAAAAAGTAGGAAAAAAAGCGTCCTGACTCGGCCCAGCGCCCTTGAAAAGGACTGAATTTGCGTCTTTTCAGACGATTTATGCAGGTTTTACAGGTTTTTTTATCGTCTTTACGTTCCGCTAAAAGCCTTATAAAACGGGGCTTTCAGCCGATAAAGGCAGTAAAGAAAACACGACTGATTGGCAAACAGCACGTCCGGGGGGCTACCAAAGCGAACATTTCGACTATGATACCCGGGTGTGCCCAGTTGGCCTGAGCAGCACAGTACTGAAAAATATATGTTTCTTGGAGATACACCATGTCTAATCGCCAAACCGGCACCGTTAAGTGGTTCAACGATGAAAAAGGCTTCGGCTTCATCACTCCTCAAGGTGGCGGTGACGACCTGTTCGTACACTTCAAAGCTATCGAATCCGACGGTTTCAAAAGCCTGAAAGAAGGCCAGACCGTTTCCTTCGTGGCTGAGAAAGGCCAAAAGGGTATGCAAGCTGCACAGGTTCGCCCAGAGTAATTTCTCGGCGCACTAAAAAAACCCCGTCCATGTGACGGGGTTTTTTATGCCTGTAACAAAAGCAGCCTGTAATCAGCCGCAGTTGACGCGAGTGATTACCAGGTTGTTGTCGGTGTTCAGGTTCAAGCGATCGGAGCGGTATTCCAGCGTAATCATGTCATTGGGCTTGAGAAAGCGCGCGTTCTGCGCACCTGCCTTGGCGCGGGCCTGCTCCAGCAGCTCTGGCGAAGCTTTTTTGCCAATGGCGAACTCCGCCGCCGTCGCTTCACATCGGCTGTGACCGGTTTCGGTCGCCACGGACTCCTTTGCCGACTCGCTGGAGGTTGTACTGCAACCGGCCAACAGGGCGACGGCCATAAGTGCACCCAGTGACGCGAACTTCAAAGACATGAAGCCTCCTTGTTTTCAAATAGTTAACTGAGATCGTGCGACCGCCAATCCGGCGTTTGGTTTCATGACAACTGCCATCACCCTGCCCCACGACAGGAAAAACGCCGAGTGTGCCTGAACGGCGCTCAGCCTGCTCACCAATCAATCGTGACTTAATATTTACGAAGTTCAGTAGACGTCGATGTAGTCATACGGCGGATTCGGCCAGTTGTCCTTGAGCGCATTGAAAATCTGCATCACCCACACCTCGTCGCTGGCCGCAATATTCCCCACATAACCTGAGCCCTTGGCCCAGGTTTCAAGTCGAAACAGCAGGTCGTCAATATCCTGCCCGCCAGTTACTCCCGACGAGATGTAGGCGATACCGCCCTTGGTCACGCGCAATTGCGTGTGTTCATCATCGCTGGCCGATGCCAGCAAATGGCGTACAGCGTCGAGCGTGAGGCCATCAGGAGTATTCAAATCGATCTGCACAACACGATCCTTGGATAAGCCGGAAAAGACCAAGTGTCGCATAGCGCTGCGCTCATGCCTAAGTCGCAGTGCCAAACGCCCGACAAAATGGTTAACTCGACGCACAGACCTCCCGACTTTTCGAGCCTGATCATGACCAGTGTAAGCATCGACGCCGACATCAAAGCCAAATGGGCAGACGGACATAGCTCTTACAGTCCGGGAACCACCGAAGAGTTGGCGCTTATTGGTATCGATCTATTGATCAAGGAACTGGGAACGGAAGCCGCCCAGCTATTCATCGAGCAGATTTTCGAGCGCTCCCGAACCGAACAGATCAAGCATGAACACGCCGAGAGGGAATAGAAACCCGCAGGCTGGCGCCTGCGGGCCGATCATTTACTTCAGACGCTTCAGGCGCTCGGTCAGCAGATCGAAGAAACCCTGGGCATCGCCATTTTCAACCCAGAATGCGTTCTTCGGTGCCTTGAGGCCGTCATACCAGTCGACAATGGTCTGACCGAAGGTCGGCCCTTCACGGCTATCGACCACAACATTCACTGAACGACCGGTGAACAGTTCCGGCTTGAGCAGATAAGCCACGACAGTGGCGTCATGCACCGGGCCGCCCGGAATGCCGTAGTGTTCCATATCCCCTTTGATGTACTCGTTGAGGATGTCACCGACAATTTTGCTCGCATTATTGTTGAGCGCAGCAATCTGCTTCAGACGCGCATCACTGGTGAGAATCTTGTGGGTAACGTCCAGTGGCAGATAGGTCAGCTTGACGCCACTTTTGAGCACGACGTCAGCCGCTTGCGGATCCGCAAACAGATTGAACTCAGCCACAGGGGTGATGTTGCCACCATTGAAGTGCGCACCGCCCATCACCACCACTTCCTTGATGCCCTGAACAATGTCGGGCTCTTGGATCAGCGCCAGCGCCAGGTTGGTCTGCGGGCCGAGCATGGCGATAGTGATGCTGTGTGGCTTGGCTTTTTTCAGGGTGTCGATCAGGTAGTTGACCGCGTTACCTTCTGCCAGACCTTTTTTCGGTTCGTGCACGCTGACACCCGACAGGCCTTCCTTGCCATGGATGTTCTCGGCGTAGATCGGTGTGCGCATCAGTGGCTTCGGCGCACCGGCATAAACCGGCACCTCCTCGCGCCCTGCCCACTCGCGAGCCAGACGCGCGTTACGCGACGTTTTGTCGAGTCGCACGTTGCCAGCCACGGTGGTCAACGCACGAATATTCAGTTCGCCCGGCGAAGCCAGAGCGAACAGCAACGCGACCACGTCGTCAGCGCCCGGGTCAGTGTCGATGATCAGGTCGATTTTTTCCGCCGCCTGAGCGCCGGTTGCGGTTATCACGGACAAAAGCAGCAGGCTCCGGATGAAGTGATGCAGTTTTTTAGCATAGCGTTGCATGGCGCATTCCTTGTGCTTGTGAAAACGAAAATTAGAACGTTACTCCGGCGACCAGCACGATGTTGCAGTACGGCTGACATTCTCCCGTACGAACAATCGCCCGAGCCTGTCGGCTGAGTACTTTGAATTGCTCGTGACTGAGCAGATCGCGACGCCCCAGCGCGCCTTCTTCATTCAGCTCGTCCAGTGTGGTCAGCGCAGTCGGCTGTTTGTCGAAGATTTCTTTGGCCAGCGCATGGCTTTCCACCTGCATCTCACTGAGCACGACCTTCAAGGTGCTGACGAAATCCGGAACGCCGTGGGTCAGCGCCAGATCAATCAGTTCAACACCCGGCGGCACCGGCAGCCCGGCATCACCGATCACGACCATGTCGCCATGGCCCAGAGATGCGATCAGTCGTGACAGCGCGACGTTGAGTAGAGGAGTCTTTTTCATGAGGGTTTGAAGGCCTGTACGTCGGACATTGTTGGAATGGATGGCTGGGCGCCGGCCCGAGTGACCGACAATGCCGCAGCAATTTGCCCGTATCGAATCGCTTCGGCCTCGGACTTGCCATCAGCCAACGCAGCGGCAAAACCACCGACGAAGGTGTCACCCGCCGCCGTGGTGTCGACAGCTTTCACTTTCGGCGCAGGGAAATGCTCGAAACCTTTACCGTTAGCGAATAAAGACCCCTCGGCACCCAGGGTGATGATGACTTTGCCAGCCCCCATTGCGATCAAGTGACTTGCCGCATGTTCGGCGGTTTCCAGCGAGTCAACCGGCAAGCCACTCAACGCGGCAGCTTCACTCTCATTGGGAATCAGGTAATCGATCGCCCCAAACCAGTCTGCCGGCAAAGGACGACTGGCCGGCGCTGGATTGAGGATAACGGTCTTGCCCAGCGCTCGCGCACGCTTGAGCGCATGCCCCACCGTCGCATCCGGGATCTCGAGCTGGCAGATGACAACATCAGCCGCTTGCATTACAGCATCGAACCGATCGATCACCGCTGGCGTCATTGCGCCGTTGGCTCCGGCAACGATCACAATGGCGTTCTGACTGTTGTCATCGACCACGATCAACGCCACGCCACTGGAGTCCTCGACAACGCTCACCGCCTGGCAATCAATCTGTTCGGCCAGCAAGGCGTCACGCAATTGCACGCCATAGTCGTCGCTACCGACACAGCCAACCATCGCCACTTGCGCCCCCAATCGCGCCGCAGCCACAGCCTGATTGGCGCCCTTGCCACCGGACACGGTCTTGAAGGAATGTCCGATCAGCGTTTCACCGCCACGGGGCAGCCGAGGCGCCCGGGTCACCAGATCCATGTTCAGGCTGCCTATTACCACTACATTTGCTGGCATACATCACTACTCGTCAATTCGGTTTCAGCGGTATTCGGTGAACACGCCGGACAACGGCGCGGTCGACTCGCGCAAAACAATACTCGGGGTCACGATCCGCTGATCAGTGCCCAGATTCGGGGTGGCAATCCTTCGCAGCAACACCTCAGCCGCCATTTCGCCCAACTGCAGAATCGACTGGCCGACGGTGGTCAGCGCCGGGTACACGTAACGGCTCATCTGAATATCGTCAAAGCCAATCACCGACAACTCGGTCGGCACCCGCACGTTGCGCTCTGCCGCCGCGCGCAAAACACCGATACCGATCATGTCGTTACCGGCAAAAATGGCGCTCGGCGGATTGCGCTCAAGGAGGATCGCCGCAGCGTTGTAGCCGCCGGTGCTGGTGAAGTCACTTTCCAGCATGCGCTCCTCTTGCACCTCGATACCGGCCTCTGTCAACGCCCTGCAATATCCGGCACGACGCATCTGCGCCACGCTGGTGCTCGCCGGGCCGCCGATGGTCGCGATGTCACGATGACCCAATTCCAGCAAATGACGGGTAGCGAGGTAAGCGCCGTATTCATGATCGATACGCACCAGATCAGCATTCACGCCATCCAGACCACGGTCGACGATGACCATTGGCGTTTTCACACCCGCCAGCCCCTGCGCCAAACCACTGTCACCGCCAGCCGAGGCAACGATCAAACCGTCAATGCGCTTTTCCAGCAGCACACGCAAATAACTGCGTTGTTTTTCCGGATTGTCATCAGAGTTGCAGAGGATGACGCAGTAGCCATTACGCTCGCAGTAATCTTCTATGCCCCGTGCCAGTTCAGCAAAGTACGGGTTGAGGCTGTTGGGCACCAGCAAGCCAATGGTTGCAGTTGTCTTGGCCTTCAATGAGCGCGCCACTGCGCTGGGTACGTAGTCAAGGCTCTTGATTGCAGCCTCGACCTTGACCCGAACCTCCTGACTGACCGGCCGGGTGTTATTCACCACATGCGACACGGTGGTGTAGGAAATCCCTGCAAGGGCAGCCACATCCTTGATCGTTGCCATGTCTCAGCCCCGTCGACTAGCGCGTTGACTGCGATAAGTATCGAGTACGACCGCGATGACGATTACCGCACCGGTAATGATGCGCTTGGTTGGCTCGGTTGCACCGATCTGCGCCAGCCCCGCCGCAAGCACGGAGATGATCAATACACCGAAAAAAGTGCTGATCACCGAACCACGCCCACCCATCAGACTGGTTCCGCCGATCACCACGGCAGCGATCACTTGCAGTTCAAGACCGGAGCCGGCATTCGGATCAGCCGCCTCCAGGCGAGAAATCTGAAACAGCGCGGCGACACCGGCCAGCAGCCCCATGAGACTGAACACCAGGATCTTGTAAGGTTTCGGATTGATACCCGCCAGCCGCACAGCCTCTTCGTTGGTGCCGATGCCGATCAGATAGCGACCGAATACGGTGCGGGTCAAAACGGCCTGCGCAATGAAAATCACCAGCAAGGCGATGATGAATGACGGCGAGATGCCGAAAGCGATCGGATTCGACAACCAGGAAAACGCGTCACCAATATAGGCGGTGCGTGACCCGGTCATCTGATAGGCCAGCCCGCGAGCCATTTCCAGCACGCCAAGGGAAACAATGAACGACGGAATCCGCCACGCTACGGTAATCGAGCCAGTGATCGTGCCCGCCAGCGCCGATACCGCCATGCCGAGCAACGCCGCTGGCAAGACGCCCCAGCCCCAGCCAAGAATGGCGACGCTGACCGTCGATGCCGCCAGCGCCAGCACCGAACCGACCGAGAGGTCGATGCCACCGATGATCAACACAAAGGTCATGCCGACCGCCAGAACCATCAGATCGGGGATCTGGTTGGCCAGCGTACTGAACGTGTTATAGGACAGAAAGTGGCTGCTCAAGACCGAGAACAGCGCGACCATTGCCAGCAAAGCACCGGCCAGCCCCAGATAAGTGCCCAACCCATAAAAGTTGCCACTACGTTTGCCGGCAGAAGATGCAGTTTTCATGGGAGTTCCCTAGGCGCGGCTTCGTTGAGCCGCGCATCACGTTTTTGGTAGCCGGCGAACGCGGCGGCAAGCAAATCATCCTGGGTCCAACTGTCGCGCTCGAAGGTCTCGATCAGACGCCCCGCCGACAGTACGCCGATCCGATCGCAGATCAGCATCAGCTCACGCAGGTCACTGGACACCACCACCAGTGCCTTGCCCTGGCGAGTCAACTCACCGAGCAAGGCATAGATGTCGAACTTGGCGCCGACGTCGATACCCCGGGTTGGCTCATCGAACAGCAGCACCGAACAGTCACGTTCCAGCCAGCGACCGATCACAACCTTTTGCTGGTTACCACCGGACAGCTCTGACACAAGCTGTGTCGGGCTCGAACTGCGAATACGCATGGCATCGATCTGGCGCTGCGCCAAAGAGATTTCGGCGCCATTGTTGACGAAACCACCACTGGAAATTTCCGGCATGTTGCCCAAGGCGATGTTGGCGCTGATCGACTGACTAAGCAGCAAACCCTCCCCCTTGCGGTCTTCGGTGATCAGCGCGATACCATGATGCACAGCATCGACAGGCGAACGCACACTCACCACTTGCGCCGGCGAACCGAGTGCAATCGTGCCGCTGTCGGCGACATCCGCCCCGAAAATCAAGCGCAGCAATTCTGTGCGCCCGGCTCCGATCAGCCCGGAAATCCCGAAGATCTCCCCGGCGCGCACTTGGAACGAAACGTCCTGCACCTTATCGGATCGAGTCAACCCCTTGACCGTCAACGCCGGAGCGCCAATATTGCGCGGCCCCATGTCGATGTGCTCGCCCAGTTCACGACCGACCATCAATGTGACCAGTTGCTCGCTGTTGTAGTTGGCTATCGGCTCGACGCAGACCAGATTGCCGTCACGCAGTACGGCAATGCGCTGTGCCACTCGGGCCAGCTCTTCGAGGCGATGCGAGATGTAGATGATAGACACGCCACGCGCCTGCAAACGGGTGATTTGCTCGAAGAGCATTTCGACTTCCCGCGCGGTGAGCATCGCGGTCGGTTCGTCGAGAATCAGCACATGGCAATCGCCAATCAGGTTGCGGGCGATTTCAACCATCTGCTGATGGCCGATGCCCAGTTCACCGACCAGTGTGTCCGGATCAATCGCATCAAGACCGACCTGGGCCATGGCCTCTATAGCCGCTTTACGCAGCTGCTTGCGACTGATCCAGCCACCGTTGCTCGGCAGATTGTCGAGAAACAGGTTCTCCGCCACTGACAGTGTCGGCAACAAATTGAGCTCTTGCATGACCATACGCACGCCGAGCTCTTCAGCCTGGGTGCGACTGCCCGGACGATAGTCCTTGCCCTGGAATTGCATCTGGCCGGTGGTCGGCGTGACCAGTCCGCCAATAATCTTCGACAAGGTGCTTTTGCCGGCGCCATTCTCGCCGGTCAGCGCCAGTACTTCACCGCGCATCAGCGTCAATTCGATGCCTGTGAGCACCGGTTGCGCATAGGTCTTACCGATACCGCTGACCGAGAGGACAGCGTTCGGGGCGGAAACTGACATAAAAACTCTCCATGCGCTCGCCCGGACGGACGAGCGCCATTGTGTCGTCAGAGGATTTACCGGGTGACCAGTTCGACCGGCGTTTCAATCACGCCATTGGCACCGCTGTCGACTTTCTCGCCCTTGATGATTTTCAGCGCAGTCTCGATCCCAAATACAGCTTGCTTGGCAGCGAACTGATCGGCAGTCGCCAGAATGCGACCATCCTTGAGCATGGGCTTGATGGCGTTGATATTGTCGTAGCCAACCACCTGCACCTGGCCCGCTTTGCCGGCCGCACGCACGGCGGAAACAGCACCGACGGCCATGCTGTCGTTGCCTGCCAGCAACGCTTTGACATCCGGGTATTCGCTGAGAATCGAAGCGGCAACCTTGTTGCCCTTATCGATCTCCCAATCACCGGACTGCAGGGAAACCACCTTGATCTGCGCCGCGTCCATCGCATCCTTGAAGCCAGCGGTACGCTGCTGGGCGTTGGTCGTGGTGGACACGCCTTCAATGATGCCGACTTCGTCACCCGCCTTGAGCTGCTTGGCCAGGTACTCACCGACCAGACGCGCGCCTTTACGGTTATCCGGACCTACGAAGGGAACGCTGATGTTTTTGCTTTTGACGATTTGCGGATCGAGTTGGTTGTCGATGTTGATCACGGTAATACCGGCATCGACGGCTTTCTTGATCACCGGCACCATGGCCTTGGAGTCGGAAGGTGCGATGACCAGCGCATTGACCTTTGCAAGGATCATTTGCTCGACGATACGCGTCTGGCCCGCAGTATCGGTTTCGTCCTTGATGCCGTTGGAGATCAGGTCGAAATCGGCGGAGTGTTCTTTCTGGTAGGCCTTGGCGCCGTCTTCCATGGTCAGGAAGAATTCGTTGGCCAGAGATTTCATGACCAGCGCGACTTTGGGTTTTTCAGGGGATTCGGCGAACGCCGAAGAGACAGGCAGTGCAGCGGCTGTGGCAGCCAGCATAGCGACAGCAAGAAGACGTCCAGCGAATGGCAGCTTCATGGGTTCACTCCGATCTTATGATTATTGTGAGCAACGCTTGCGCTGGCGTAAGCTACATCGCCCCACCGACTGATAGCGCATCGGGGAAGCCGCGCAAACGTTTGCGTAGATCGAACTATGCGAATCCCGCCGACATTTGTCAACAATCAGAAATCGTCATTTATTGCAGGGCAAATCCTGGAAGCGGCCCTTCCAAGCTTATGCCGTGGTATTGACCAAATTTCCGCCGCCGGAGTTCTTGGTCATTTCCTTGACCAGTTCACCCGCGACCTCTGCCAATGCGCCACTGGTTTGAGCGATCTGCCCCTGAATGGACATGACTGCCTGCGACTTGGCTTCGGGCGTCGCATACCTCGCAGCTTGTGCGGCAGCCAATTGCTGTTGTTGCTCCTGGAGCTGCTTCTGCAGTTCCTGCATCCGCTTCAACAACATCTTGACGCTGATGCTCAGGTTATCGCCGCTTTCAGCCTCGCTGCTTTTTTGCAAGGCACCACCGGTCCTGACCTGATTGCCATCACCTTCATCTTTTTTGCCCATCGCCTCGGCAGTAGCACCCTCTGACGCCTCGCTCAATGAATTGATCGTCGCTGCAGTTTTACCGCCGATGGTGACAGCAGCTGGATTTGAAAAGCCGACCGTGAGTGACATGTGAACTCCCTCGAATTTAGTGCTCTTGAGGACGCATCGGCCTACGTCGCGGTTTCTTTAGCACAAAATCAGAAACTGACAACCCGATCCATACGACAGAAGCAGTAGTACTTTTCGGGAAGCCGAACGCGAAAATGTCTTTTGTTCGGAAACCCGGCTACAGGGTTCGCCATACTCCGTATTCTTTAGAAAAATATTGATGAAAATCAAAAGGTTAAACAGATCTCTAGCGCAAAGGTACGTCTGGTATAGATCCTGCTCCCTTCACCACACCCCGGGCATCCAGATCGGCCTGGGGCGCATCTAGATGAACCTGCATCAGCACCGTCTCACTACTAGAGAGAAAAATAATGAAATCTGCTTTCAACACTTTGGTTCCGGGCGCTTTGGCCCTCCTCCTGCTACTGCCGACCGCCCTCCAGGCAAAAGAAGTCGAAACCCAGACCAAACTTGCCAATGTCGTGGTTCTCGCCACAGGCGGCACCATCGCCGGCGCTGGCGCCAGTGCCGCCAATAGCGCGACGTATCAGGCCGCAAAAGTGGGCGTCGAGCAATTGATTGCTGGCATCCCTGAGTTGAACAAGCTCGCCAATGTGCGCGGCGAACAAGTCATGCAGATTGCCTCGGAAAGCATCACCAACGACAACCTGCTGCAACTGGGCCGTCGCGTCTCAGAACTGGCCGACAGCAAGGATGTCGACGGCATCGTCATCACCCACGGCACCGACACCCTGGAAGAGACCGCTTACTTCCTGAACCTGGTCGAGAAGACCGACAAGCCGATCATCGTCGTAGGCTCCATGCGTCCTGGCACAGCAATGTCGGCGGACGGCATGCTCAACCTGTACAACGCCGTAGCTGTGGCCAGCAGCAAAGAAGCGCGCGGCAAAGGTGTTCTGGTGACCATGAACGATGAAATCCAGTCTGGTCGCGACGTCAGCAAAATGATCAACATCAAGACCGAAGCGTTCAAAAGTGCCTGGGGCCCATTGGGCATGGTGGTCGAAGGCAAATCCTACTGGTTCCGTTTACCCGCCAAGCGCCACACCATGGATTCGGAATTCGACATCAAGAACATCAAGAGCCTTCCTGACGTAGAAATCGCCTATTCCTACGGCAACGTGAGTGATACCGCCTACAAGGCACTCGCCCAGTCTGGCGCAAAGGCCATCATCCATGCCGGCACTGGCAACGGATCCGTGTCGTCACGCGTAGTACCGACGCTTCAGGCGCTACGCAAGGAGGGCGTGCAAATCATCCGCTCGTCTCACGTCAACGCCGGCGGCTTCGTGCTGCGTAACGCTGAACAGCCTGACGACAAGTACGACTGGGTTGTCGCTCACGACCTGAATCCACAAAAAGCCCGCATCCTGGCGATGGTCGCACTGACCAAAACCAACGACAGCAAAGAACTGCAACGGATGTTCTGGGAATACTGACCGTCCTTCGCCCGATCGACTCTCCGTCGGGCACTCTTCGTACCACTCGCCTGATTGGCGAGCGGTACGTCGCCTACAGCTCCCCTGTAATTTCCCTACAAAAAATTCGACACGACTCACACCAAAATCGGAAAACCGCTGTCAGAGGATTTTCTTGAATTTTAAGCAGTTGCGAAAATGCCCACAGTTAAATACTGTATGCACGTACAGCTTAATAAGGATAACCTCGTGGCCACCTCTCTTGACGCTCCTGACACTTACGAACGAATGGGCGTGCGCGTTCAGAAAATCATCAATTCTCCCACCGCACAAAAAGCCAAGGCCGCATTGATCTTCCGCTTGCCGGACGAACCGACGGATCAGTGGGAGCGCCTGCTCGAGGAAATCGACGAGAACGATAACGTTACCCTCGCCTATCGCGATGATGGCGGCGTGCAGATTTTTTGGGTTGTGCCGAAGGAAGATTGATTCAATGATTGTCCGCTGTTTTGCTTTGCTGTTGCTGTTCATCGCCACGGGGGCCCAGGCTGGCGCACCTCGTACGTTCAATGAAGCCAAAAAGGTCGCCTGGAAACTTTATGCACCGCAGTCCACGGAGTTTTATTGCGGCTGCAAATACACCGGCAACAAGGTCGATTTGAAAGCTTGCGGTTATGTACCACGCAAAAATGCCAAGCGCGCTTCGCGCATCGAGTGGGAGCACATTGTGCCGGCGTGGCAGTTCGGACATCAGCGCCAATGCTGGCAGAAAGGTGGACGCAAAAACTGCACACGCTACGACCCCAGCTACCAGAAGGCCGAAGCGGATCTTCATAACCTGGTACCGAGCATCGGCGAGGTCAACGGCGACCGCAGTAACTTCAGCTACGGATGGCTGCCGACGCAATCCGGCCAATACGGCTCATGCCTGACCCAGGTCGACTTCAAGGCCAAGAAGGTCATGCCCCGCCCTTCAATTCGCGGCATGATCGCACGCACCTATTTCTACATGAGCAAGCAGTACGGCTTGCGCCTCTCTAAACAGGATCGCCAACTGTATGAGGCATGGGACAAGACCTACCCGGTCCAGGACTGGGAGCGCCAGCGCAATCAGAGCGTGGCGTGCGTGATGGGGCGTGGCAATGAATTTGTCGGCCCCGTAAACATGAAAGCCTGCGGCTGACATGCAACGTAAAAAGGCCTCGAACGTTATATTCGAGGCCTTTTTATTGATGGTGTCTCGTCCTGAATAAGGTTTACACCTTCTGGCTTCTTATCAGGAGGGTGCAATGGATACGGGCGCAAAACGTAGTCAGCGCGATTACACGCTGACTTTTAAATTGTCAGTTGTCGACCAAGTAGA
>NZ_CAXAOQ010000048.1:0-23222 GCF_963970575.1 Pseudomonas sp. EA_65y_Pfl2_P74 | reverse complement strand
CATCGGTGAGGGTCAGCAGTTCTTCGCCGGTGACCATCGACACCGGACAGCCGTTGGTGCAGGTCGACGGCACGCAATCGGCGCTGTCACCGTTGGGGTTTTTTGCCTGATTAGGGGCGTCGTCGTGATGTTCGTTTTTCTTCAACAAGGCGTTGCGCCTGGCATTCCAGCGCAGTTGCATCCGGCCTTTTTTCACCCCGGCGGCGATACCGCGCGCGGCGACGGTTTTGTATTGATCAACGTACTTGATGAAGCCGTTGACGATGCCAAACAACGCCTTCACCAATCGCTTCACTGCCGACAGCAACTGAACCGCGCGATCCGCCAGACGCAGCGTCAGATACGCGATCCCTGCGCCACCGCTGGCGAAAGTCAACACAACGCTGATCAGCACATCGATCAGCAACTGCACGATCATCATCGACGCCGCTTCCGCGGTTTTGCCGGCGAGTTCACTGGGCGGCAGCATTTCCAGCCAAAGACTCGCGGTGCGCAGCAGCAAGCACAGCGCCGCCTCGTCACTGACCAGCAATTGAAGCTGTGCCATGACTTTGGGAGCCGTTGCAGCCAGATTGATCAGATCAGTCGCACCATTGCCTAACCGCCCCACAAAGGCGCCCGGATCCTGAAGGATCTCCGACAGCAATCCGATGCTGTCCCACACACCCTCGATCGCCGCCCAGCTCCCGGCCAACATGCCGTTGCCTGCCGCCGTCGCCACCGACTGCGACCACTGCGGCTTGAAACCCTGCCACTCGCTGCGCAGCCAGCCATCCAGCTCGCCAGTCAAACCGTCATAGGACTTGAACAGCGCCTCGACCTGCTCCGGGGTGACTTCGCTGTGTACATGCACGCGATAGAACTTGCCCGGCGTTCCCTTGAATTTGCCTTTACCTTCGGCATCCAGGGTGATGGGCGTCGTTTCACCACCGTCCATGGCCATCACATCGACCACAATGTTGCCCAGCGGGATGTCGTACACCGACTCGAACTTGCTCTCGATCAGCATCAGCCCGCCCTTCGGGCACTGGACGACGCCGGAGAAAAACTCGTTGTCGCTGCTGCTGACGGCAGTACTGCGGTCGCCGAAGCGGATGAACCGCTCCATACCCATCAGGGACGGCAGATCCATGGCATCGCTGACGGTGTCGGCCGCACGGCTGGCCCAGTGCTTGAGCTGCTCGCGATAAAGACTGAGGGTGTCGGGAAAGCGGTCGAGTGCTTGCTCGATACGGGTGATGGCTTCCATCAACGCACGCTTGAGTGCGAGATAAACTGAATGACCGGGTCGAACATGGGCGTTCCCTCGCACAGAAATTAGGCGCGAGGACTTTGCGGGGGATCACTCAAGAAATAAGTCAGGCGAGTAGGCAATTGCTGTAGGAGAAGTCTGCAACAAAGCTTTTGATGCCAAGCCAATAAGCGAAAACGCAAACGGGGCGTGAGTTTTCCTCACGCCCCGTTTATAGATCAGACACAAATGGATTTACTGCGTTGAATCCCTAGCACCCAGCTCTTTCAATTTCAGCTCGGCCAATGGATGCCCGGCCTTGGCGGCCATACCCCACCAGCGTGCGGCTTCAGCAGGATCCGGGGCTTTGCTCGCGGTACCCGCGAAACTGATGACGCCGACTTGGTAGGCCGCTTTGCCATCGCCCGCCAAAGCCGCCAGACGCAGTAAGCGCACGCCCTCTTCACGCGCTCCCAGCCCTACGCCGCGAAAGGTCAGGATGTGTCCGTAGAAGCTTTGCGCACCGACATCGCCAAGGTTGGCCATGCGCGCAAACTGGCCTTCAAGCCAGCGCCAGCCACGCGGCTGGCGAACAAACCACGACCAGTGAAACAGCCTACGCGCCAACCAGTAACTTGCCTGCGCCTTGAGTCGTAAAAACACTCAAGCCTCCGCCGATTCCGGGTACTCGTATTCGAACACCCTGACCACTTCCGACGCATGCCAAGACGCTGCAGCGACGCCATCGGATGGCCCGGAAAAGCGCCCCAGACGCTCGACACATTCAAAAAACCCGGTACGCGGCAAACGACTGGCGCCTTGGCTGATGACGAGCGAACTGCGCAGCGGTTGTTCGGCCTTGGCATCCAGTGCCGCGAGATGTTCAAGTGCGGCGGTCAAGGTTTGCATCGCCGGCGTCGGCAATTGCAAACGTTCGAGCAAAGCCCGATAAGTCAGAAGATGGCGCTGTCGGCGCGCCTGATCAAGTTCCCCCAGCAATCCGTCCCAATGTTGACGACTGATGCGTACACTCACGATTCATCCCTCCACCCGGGCACCGTCAGTTCCCAAGCCAAGCTGCGGCGAATCGCGGCGTCGGGTTGACGCTCACCACTTTCAATCATGGCCAGGTAAGACGGGCTGATGCCTACCGTGCGGGCCAACGCCTCAATGGCGATGCCCTTCCCTTCGCGCAAACTGCGTAATTGATCCAGACCTGGAAGCATCGGGTCTGGCGATGCCGCGAGCGGTGCTTGAGCCTGCCGCGACGGTGCTTCGTTGATGCCTGCTGCTTTCAGTAGAGCCTGATACTGAGCCCATGGCAGAACCGCATATTCGGGTTCGCCATCGCGTGCAATTATCTGAATATCCATGACTACCCCGTAGGACAACAACACTTAGCGAGTCGGCACTTTTCCCTAGAAGTGTAATCCTAACAGCGGCTAAGGTCGCGGGGGGGATCTATCTGAACGTGGCCTTCTTGAATCAGGGCTTTTTCGGGCCCTGAAGTTGAAGTTGCTCGGGGGTATCGGGCAGACGCTCGACCACCGCGAGTTTTTCCGGTTGCTGGCGCTTGCGCCAGAAGCGGAAAGCCGTCAGTTCATCGTCGAGGGTTTTCATCAGCCAGGCGAGGACGGCGATGTCGTCGAGCATACCGAATACCGGGATGAAATCCGGTATCGCATCGACCGGACTGAGGAAATACATCAACCCCGCCACTACCGAAATCAACGCTTTCGGGCTGATCGCGCGGTACTCACCGCGCCAATAGGCCAGGCACAATGCCTGGAGCAAACGCAGATCGTCCTTGAGTTTGCCGAGCCGATCACCTTGCGCGGCGCCTTTGCTGGCGACGGCAAACAATAAGGTCGGCAGGCGACCGCGAGCCAGCAGGCGGCCGGCCAAGGGCAGGAATCGAGCGAAATTCCACGGAGCTTTCATCTATTCCTCCCGTTGAAATGTTATCCACACAAATTGTGGATAACCTTGTGAACAGAGCTGCATTTGCGCGCTGAGAGCCCCGTTTTATAAGGGCCGCGCTCAGATCGGGCGTTTTTTACTCACATAAAAAACCCCAATATTTCATTGACTTGGCAGCTCAGGGCGTCTAATGCGGGCAGCCTCAAAGCTATGACTGTCGTGACCGGCATCGGTTCGCTCTGTTTACCCTCGCCATCCTCCAGACGCAACAACGCCCCGCATAAGCGAGGCGTTGTTGTTGAAACCGATGCTGATTACTTTGCAGCAGCAGCGTCTTCTTTGGCTGGATCCTTGATGGCCAGCAGCTCCAGGTCGAACACCAGAACCGAGTTGGCCGGGATTGCCGGGCTTGGCGACTGTGCGCCATAAGCCAGATCGCTAGGGATGTACAGTTTGTACTTCTCGCCAACGTGCATCAGTTGCAGACCTTCAACCCAACCCGGAATCACGCCGCTCACCGGCAGATCAATCGGGCTACCGCGCTCGACGGAGCTGTCGAATACGGTGCCGTTGGTCAGCTTGCCGGTGTAGTGAACAGTCACGACGTCGGTAGGCTTAGGCTGTGGGCCGTCGGCTTTCTTGACGACTTCGTACTGCAGACCGGAAGCAGTGGTGGTCACACCGGCCTTCTTGCCGTTTTCCTCGAGGAATTTCTTGCCGGCGGCTGCCGACTCTTCGCTCATCTTGGCCATACGTTCTTCAGCACGCTTTTGCAGCGCGGCGAAGGCTTCGACCAGTTCCTCATCTTTCAGCTTCTGTTCTTTCTTGCCGACGGCATCTTCGATGCCCAGGGCTACTGCTTTGGAGTCCAGATCATCCATACCTTCCTGAGCAAGGCTCTTGCCCATGTTCAGGCCGATACCGTAGGAAGCTTTTTGCGCCGGGGTTTTCAGCTCTACGCTGGTCTGCGAATCACAACCCGCGAGGACCAGGCTAACCAGGGCTACCGCCGCCGCCAACCGATGCTGTTTCATGCTATTTCCTTGTTCATGCGCCGAAAGGGCAATCGAGTAAAGCCGCGAGCTTATCAGGCCGCCACGACCAATGGCTACCGGCATGAGAGCAGGAATCTTGCGATAAGTTCAGGGACTAAAACGCATTTGGCCAAAGGCACGATGAAGCTTCTGTCATCTATTCCTGACAAGGACCGACTCCCCTCCCCCAACATCTGGCGTAATGGCCACTTGCCGCACAGGACCAAGCTCAGGCATAACAGCGCAACAACTCGACAAGGATGTTTATCTTGCGCCTCTTATTCCGTGTGCTGACCCTGATCGTCGTACTGCTGGGACTCGTCCTCGCGTTGGTTTTGTACTTCGTCGCCAATCCGAAATTGCCCTTCTATACCCCCGTCCAACAGGTGCACTACCTGAGTCAGTGGACTGAGCAAGAGCGGCAAATCTACTATTTCACACCCCAGGGCACCCAAGTCAAAGGGCTGCGCTATGAGTGGTTCCAGGCCTTGGAATTACCCTTCTCTGAGCAACGCTTCGCCTCCCCAGAGTACCTCGCTCGCTTCGGCTTTCTGATCGATCCGCAGCAAAAAGCCACGCCGACAAACCCCGGCAATCTGCCAGTAGGCTTTGCCCGACACCAAAATCCCGGCAGCTCCGAGCACTACCTGGACATCACTTGCGCGGCTTGCCACACCGGTGAATTGCGCTTCAAGGGTCAGGCCGTGCGCATCGACGGTGGCGCGGCGCAGCATGTTTTGCCTTCCAGCGTTCCTACACTCCGTGGCGGCAGTTTCGGACAAGCACTAGTGGCAAGCCTGACCTCGACTTACTACAACCCCTGGAAATTCGAGCGTTTCGCACGACAGGTGTTGGGTAATGATTACGACACGCGCCATGAACAACTGCGCAAGGACTTCCAAACCTCACTGAATACCTTCCTGAGAGTCGCCTGGAACGACACCCATCGCGGCCTCTACCCGACTGAAGAAGGTCCGGGACGCGCCGATGCATTCGGGCGCATCGCCAACGCTACGTTCGGTGATGCGATATCCCCTGCCAACTACCGCGTGGCCAACGCCCCGGTGGACTACCCGCAGTTGTGGGACATGTGGACCTTCGATTGGGTGCAATGGAACGGTTCGGCGCAGCAGCCGATGGCGCGCAACATCGGTGAGGCGCTGGGTGTCGGCGCTACCCTGAATTTCTTCGATGACAACGGCCAGCCACTGCAAGGCGATGCGCGTTATGCCTCAAGCGTTCGTGTGCGCGATCTGCACAAGATAGAAGAAACCTTGCAAAAGCTTCAGCCACCCGCCTGGCCGGAGGCGTTATTCGGCCCCATCGACAAGCCCCTGGCCGCCAAAGGACGCGCGCTATTCAGCGAAAACTGCGCCGGGTGTCACGTTCCACGCACGACTCAGGAAGGCGAACGCTGGGTGCAGCATTTGCACATGTTGCCCGTGGACGTCATCGGCACCGATCCAAACGCCGCCAACAACATCGCCAGCCATCGCTTCGATCTGACGGCCCTGCAATGGGACCCCAAAGAACTGGAGAGCATGGATGTAAAACTTCATCCGACACCGAAGGAACCGCTGGATCTGAGCCAGTTATCCGTGGCCAAGGGCCTGGCTTACGTCACCGCATTCGTCGAGAACCGGGCCTATCGCGAGGCCGGGGTCACGCCGCAGGAGAAGCCACAACTCGACGGTTTCGGCCTGCCGATCGGTGTTCGTGAAAAAATCGCCTACAAAGCGCGACCACTGGCGGGTGTCTGGGCTACTGCGCCGTTTCTGCACAACGGCTCAGTGCCGAGTATTTATCAGTTGCTGTCACCGCAAGATGAACGCGCTGCCACCTTCTATAAAGGCACCTTCGAGTACGACCCACGACATCTGGGCTATCGCACCGAAGCCTTCACCAACGGTTTTCTGTTCGACACAAGAATCAGCGGCAACCATAACAGCGGCCATGAATTTCGCGCCGGCGTACGTGGTAACGGCGTCATCGGCCGACTGTTGCAGCCCGAAGAGCGCTGGGCGCTGCTCGAATACCTGAAAGTCCTTGGCGGCCCATTGGAGGCGCAATTGCCATGATCCTGTCGACGCACAAGAAAGAATTATCGATGTTGGCGCGAATCTGGTTGTGGCTGGGACGTCTACTGGGCAAAACCTTGCTGATCATGCTTGTGATCGGCCTGCTCGGCTGGGCGGTCTCCGCGGCCTGGTTTGCCTGGCAGCATCGCGGCCCGGTTTCGGCGCTGGAGCAGGTTCCACCCGGTGAAGCGGGCATGACTCAGGAGGTGATACAGACCGCTGTGCGTATCGTCGATCAGCACCGCGAAGGCACGCGGTACCTGCGTGACGCGCATGCCAAGGCGCACGGTTGCGTGAAGGCTGAAGTGCAAGTGTTGGCGGATCTACCGCCGGCGCTGCGTCAAGGCGTGTTCAGTGAGCCGGGTAAAACCTGGCCGGCGATGATTCGATTATCGAATGGCAACGCCTACCCGCAGTTCGACAGTATGCGTGACGCACGGGGCATGGCGATCAAATTGCACGATGTGCCGGGCAAACAGTTGCTGGAGAACCGCCAAGGACAACACGAACAGGACTTCGTGATGTTCAGCCATCCGAACTTCTTTGTCAGTGATGTCGCCGAGTACCGTCAGAATGTGGCGGCTCAGGCTGACGGCAAAAAGATCACGGCGTTTTTTCCGGGATGGGATCCGCGCAATTGGCAAATCCGCCATTTGTTCATCGCACTGGCCACACTGTCGCCGCCGCCGGACAGTCCGACGGACACGACCTACTTTTCAGTATCGCCCTACAAATTTGGCGAGGCCAATGCGAAGTTCCGGGTAGCACCCGACCCGGACCATTGCCCCGCCTACACGCTGCCCAAGCAGAACCACGACTTGCCAAATTTCTTGCGCAGTGCGTTGAATCAGCAATTGTCGACGGATCGTGTGCCTGCGTGTTTCGTCTTGCAGATCCAGCGCCAGGATGCGAACCATTACATGCCGATCGAGGACACCAGCATCGAATGGCGCGAGCAGGATTCACCGTTCGAAACCGTAGCGCGGATAACCTTGCCGCCGCAGGACTTCGACACACCGGCGCTGAATCTGGCCTGCGACAACTTATCGTTCAACCCGTGGTTTGGCATTGAAGCGCATCGGCCCATTGGCGGGATCAATCGTCTGCGTAAAGCCGTCTATGAAGCTGTGAGTGACTATCGACATAGCCAGAATGCTGCACCGTAGACGTGACCCCCATTTCAAGTCCGGCCGATAAACAGCAAACGCCAGACAGCAAAAAACCCGCACTAGGCGGGCTTCTTGTGGTGATCTGGCGTTCAGTGTTCCAGATTACCGAATATGGCGCAGCGGACGGGACTCGAACCCGCGACCCCCGGCGTGACAGGCCGGTATTCTAACCGACTGAACTACCGCTGCGCGAAACGCTTGAAACGAATGGTGGGTGATGACGGGATCGAACCGCCGACATTCTGCTTGTAAGGCAGACGCTCTCCCAGCTGAGCTAATCACCCTTCGCTTCGTTACGGGGCGCATTATGCCACAAGTTTTCGTAATGTGTTGATTTAATTGAAGTTTTTTCAAAAAAATCCGAAAACCGGTGAAACGACACAAACCCGATGGAACAAGGTACAAACTTGAGACAGAAAAAAACCCGCTTTAGCGGGTTCTTCCGTGGTGACCTGGCGTTCAGTGGTCCAGGTTACCGAATATGGCGCAGCGGACGGGACTCGAACCCGCGACCCCCGGCGTGACAGGCCGGTATTCTAACCGACTGAACTACCGCTGCGCTAAACACTTGAAACGAATGGTGGGTGATGACGGGATCGAACCGCCGACATTCTGCTTGTAAGGCAGACGCTCTCCCAGCTGAGCTAATCACCCTTCGCTTCGGTGTGGCGCGCATTCTACGGAGCGACCCCACCTCTGGCAAGCACTTTTTTAAATAATTTTCTCAGGCCTTCCAAAGGCTTAGAGAAGGGTTGGCCTATGCCACGGCGAAGACAATAATGCCCCCCTTTGTATAAAGGAGAGACTCACCCCATGTGGTTCAAAAACCTGCTTATCTATCGCCTGACCCAAGACCTGCCTGTCGATGCCGAGGCGCTGGAAACTGCACTGGCCACCAAACTGGCGCGTCCATGTGCAAGCCAGGAGTTGACCACCTACGGTTTCGTCGCGCCATTCGGTAAAGGCGAAGATGCTCCACTGGTGCACGTCAGCGGTGATTTTCTGCTGATCGCTGCCCGTAAAGAAGAACGCATTCTGCCTGGCAGCGTCGTGCGTGACGCGGTCAAGGAAAAGGTCGAAGAGATCGAAGCCGAGCAGATGCGCAAGGTCTATAAGAAGGAACGCGATCAGATCAAGGATGAAATCATCCAGGCCTTCCTGCCGCGTGCCTTCATCCGTCGCTCGTCGACCTTTGCGGCCATTGCGCCGAAAACGGGTCTGATCCTGGTCAACTCGGCCAGCCCGAAACGTGCCGAAGACCTGCTCTCCACCCTGCGTGAAGTGATCGGCACCCTGCCCGTCCGTCCGCTGACCGTGAAGATGGCACCGACCGCTGTGATGACCGATTGGGTCACCACGCAAAAAGCCGCCGACGATTTCTATGTACTGGACGAGTGCGAACTGCGCGACACCCACGAAGACGGCGGTATCGTGCGCTGCAAGCGCCAGGACCTGACCAGCGAAGAAATCCAGTTGCACCTGAGCACCGGCAAAGTCGTCACTCAGTTGTCGCTGGCCTGGCAGGACAAGTTGTCGTTCATGCTCGACGACAAAATGACCGTCAAGCGCCTGAAGTTCGAAGACCTGTTGCAGGATCAGGCGGAACAGGACGGCGGCGACGAAGCTCTAGGCCAACTGGACGCCAGCTTCACCCTGATGATGCTGACGTTCGGCGACTTCCTGCCGGCGCTGGTTGAAGCGTTGGGGGGTGAAGAGACTCCTCAAGGGATCTAACCCCGGGTGAAATCTCAATGTGGGAGCGGGCTTGCTCGCGAAAGCGGTGTGTCATTCAAATAAATATTGGCTGACCCGACGCCTTCGCGAGCAAGCCCGCTCCCACAATTGGTTTTGTGGTGTGACTAATAATAAGGATCGGGCCATGCGCGCACTGGCTGCACTCAGCCGCTTTGTCGGCAACACCTTCGCTTACTGGGTTCTGATTTTCGCCGTCGCGGCATTCCTGCAACCGGCATGGTTCCTTGGCCTCAAAGGCGCCATCGTGCCGTTGCTCGGACTGGTGATGTTCGGCATGGGCCTGACCCTCAAACTCGACGACTTCGCCGCCGTTGCCCGCCACCCATGGCGTGTGGCGCTGGGCGTGGTCGCGCATTTCGTGATCATGCCGGGCGTGGCGTGGTTGTTGTGCCAAGCGTTTCACCTACCGCCAGAAATTGCTGTCGGTGTGATTCTGGTTGGCTGCTGCCCCAGCGGCACCTCCTCCAACGTGATGACCTGGCTGGCCCGCGGCGACTTGGCGCTGTCGGTGGCCATCGCCGCCGTCACCACCCTCCTCGCCCCGCTGCTGACCCCGGCACTGATCTGGCTGCTGGCCTCGGCGTGGTTGCCGGTGTCGTTCATGGAGCTGTTCTGGTCGATCCTGCAAGTGGTGCTGCTGCCGATCATCCTCGGCGTCGTTGCTCAACGTTTGCTCGGCGATAAGGTTCGCCACGCGGTCGATGTATTGCCTCTGGTGTCGGTGGTCAGCATCGTGATCATCGTCACCGCTGTGGTGGCGGCCAGTCAGGCGAAGATTGCCGAATCCGGCCTGCTGATCATGGCCGTGGTGATGCTGCACAACAGCTTCGGCTACTTGCTGGGTTACTTCACCGGGCGCCTGTTCAAGTTGCCGTTGGCCCAGCGCAAATCACTGGCACTGGAAGTCGGGATGCAGAACTCCGGTTTGGGCGCCGCGCTGGCCAGTGCACATTTCTCGCCATTGGCGGCAGTGCCGAGCGCACTGTTCAGCGTTTGGCACAACATTTCCGGGGCACTGCTTTCGACATACTTCCGGCGAATGAGTGAGAAAGAAGACCGTCAAATGCTGTCACGACAAACAGCGGACTGATTTCAAAACTTGATCCCGGGGTTAATGCTCGTCAGACTATTTCGCAACGCGGGGACGACCCTGCGGCTCGATCGAGTCATTAATCCGGGGACGACCCCATCAATCGATGGAGGTCTTTCATGTCCTGGATCATTCTGTTTTGCGCCGGCCTGTTCGAAGTCGGCTGGGCCGTCGGCCTGAAATACACTGACGGCTTCACCCGCCCGCTCCCCACCGTACTGACCGTTGCGGCCATGGCCATCAGTCTTGGCCTGCTGGGCCTTGCGATGAAGGAGTTGCCGCTGGGCACCGCTTATGCGATCTGGACCGGCGTTGGCGCCGTGGGCACGGTGATTGCCGGGATCATTTTGTTTGGCGAGTCGATGGCGCTGATTCGGTTGGCCAGTGTGGCATTGATCATTACCGGACTGATTGGCCTCAAGGTCAGCGCTTAGGCCACTACCGCTTTCGCGAGCAAGCCCGCCTACATTCAGCCGCGTTCTGCCAGAGGAATACGGTCAACTGAGGGAGCGGGCTTGCTCGCGAAGGGGCCCTTGAAGTCAGCGACTATCTGATTGTCCCGCGCAACGCCCCCACCAACTCCTGCAATTTCGCCGGCTGCGCGGCTTCCACAGCCACCGCCGGTCCGGCCACCAACGTCACCCGCGACCACAACCGGCGGAACACGCCCTTGTTCGGATCGCGGCTGAAGAAACTCCCCCACAACCCCTGCAATGCCAGCGGAATCACTGGCACCGGTGTTTCCTCCAGAATCCGCGTCAACCCGCCCTTGAACTCGTTGATCTCGCCATCGGCCGTCAACTTGCCTTCCGGAAAGATACACACCAGCTCACCATCCTTCAGATACTGGGCTATTCGGCTGAAGGCCTTTTCGTAGATCTGAATGTCTTCGTTGCGTCCGGCAATCGGAATTGTCCCCGCCGTGCGAAAGATAAAGTTCAGCACCGGCAAGTTGTAGATCTTGTAGTACATGACAAAGCGAATCGGCCGACGCACCGCGCCACCAATCAGCAAGGCGTCGACAAACGAAACGTGGTTGCACACCAGCAGCGCCGCGCCCTCATCCGGGATCGCTTCCAGATGGCGATGCTCGACGCGGTACATGGAATGGCTGAGCAGCCAGATCATGAAGCGCATGCTGAACTCGGGAACGATCTTGAAGATGTAGGCGTTGACGCCGATATTCAGCAGCGACACCACCAGGAACAGTTGCGGTATCGACAGTTTGACCACGCTCAACAACACGATCGAGACAATCGCCGAGACCACCATAAACAGTGCGTTGAGAATGTTGTTGGCCGCGATCACCCGCGCCCGCTCGTTCTCGGCGGTGCGCGACTGAATCAGTGCGTACAGCGGCACGATGTAGAAACCGCCGAAAACGCCAAGGCCGAGAATGTCGATCAACACTGCCCAGGTGTGTGCGAAGCCGAGCACTTCGGTCCAGCTATGGCCGGTGACGCTCTGTGGAATTCCGCCGGAATGCCACCACAGCAGCAGGCCAAACACAGTCAGGCCGAACGAGCCAAACGGTACCAGACCAATCTCGACCTTACGCCCGGAAAGCTTTTCACAAAGCATCGAGCCGAGAGCGATACCGACCGAGAACACCGTAAGAATCAGCGTAACCACGGTCTCATCGCCGTGCATCCACTCCTTGGCGTAGGCCGGGATTTGCGTCAGGTAAATCGCCCCGACGAACCAGAACCACGAGTTGCCGACAATCGAACGCGACACCGCTGGCGTCTGACCCAAACCCAGTTTCAAGGTCGCCCAGGACTGGCTGAAGATGTTCCAGTTCAAGCGCATTTGCGGCGATGCAGCCGCCGCACGGGGAATGCTGCGGCTGGCCAGATAGCCCAGCACCGCGATGCCAACGATGGCGATCGACACCAGTGGCGCGTAATGCGTGGAAGACATGATGACCCCGGCACCGATAGTGCCGGCGAGGATGGCCAGGAACGTGCCCATCTCCACCAGCCCGTTGCCACCCACCAGTTCATCCTCATGCAACGCCTGCGGCAGGATCGAATACTTCACCGGCCCGAACAACGCCGAATGCGTGCCCATGGCGAACAGCGCGACCAGCATCAGTGACAGGTGATCGAAGAGGAAGCCGACCGATCCCACCGCCATGATGGCGATTTCCGCCAGTTTGATCAGACGGATCAGCGCGTCCTTGGCGAACTTCTCACCGAACTGTCCGGCCAGCGCCGAGAACAGGAAGAACGGCAGGATAAACAGCAGCGCGCACAGGTTGACCCAGATGGAGCGGTCACCTTCGATGGTCAGCCGATAAAGAATGGCGAGGATCAACGACTGCTTGAACACGTTGTCGTTGAACGCACCGAGCGACTGCGTGATGAAAAACGGCAAGAAGCGCCGGGTGCGCAGCAGGTTGAACTGTGAGGGGTGGCTCATCTTCCGTGTGTACCTGTTTTTGTAGAGGGAGGCCTGGATACTGTTTATTGGAATCTCGAACCGCGATCCAGGCCACACCTTACCTAAACTTTTCAGGTTATTTCTTCAAACCTGCAATGCACGGCGAGACAAACAGCTCGCCGCGCCAGGCGCCTTGCAGGGTTCGCTTGCCGACAATCAGCCACATCACCGCCAGCAAAGTAACCAACACCGTGCCGAAAATACTGAAAAATGTCAGGTTGAGCGTGCTCGCCAGTTTCAAGGTTGCCAGCGAATACACGCCCAACGGGAAGGTGAATCCCCACCAGCCGAGGTTGAACGGGATGCCGTCACGCAGATAGCGAACGGTGATCAGCAACGCCATCAACATCCACCACAAGCCAAAGCCCCACAAAGTGATCCCCGCCACCAGCCCCAGGCCCGCAGCGATTTCACCGATGCCTGGCAGACCGTTGGCCGCGAAGATCGCCGGCGCATCAGCGCCCAGCAGCAACATGCCCAACGCCCCGGTGCCGATAGGCCCGAGTGCCAGCCAGCTCGACGCTGCCATGTTTTCGTGAGGCAGTTTGTGCAGGGCCATACGCAGCAGCAGGATGGTCAGAATGCTGAACGCTACCGGTAGGGAAAATGCCCAAAGCACGTTACTTGTGGTCAACACCACCAGTTGCGAGTGGGCATCGGTCAGGTGCGGGGCGAGCAAACCACCGCTGGCCGCCGCGACTTCGGCAGCCACGACGGGCAACAGCCAAACGGCGGTCATCTGATCAATGCTGTGTTCCTGGCGCGTGAACATCATGTACGGGATCAACACGCCGCAGGCCAGCGACATCGCCACATCAACCCACCACAGCACTTCAGCTAGCTGAATCACCCCATCGCCCCAGCGCGGCAGACCGAACACCAGGAAGCCGTTGATGATCGTCGCCAGCCCCATGGGAATGGTGCCGAAGAACATCGACACGGTGGAATGGCCGAAAATCCGCCGTGCCTCGTCGAAAAACAGCATCCAGCGGGCGGCGTAAGCAGCGGTAAACAATGCGAACAACAGGATGTTGAACAACCACAACCCTTCGGCCACAGCGTGCATCCCGGGAAGGGTCAACGGCAATTGCGCCAGCGCCAACGCCAGCACGCCGGTGCCCATGGTCGCGGCGAACCAGTTCGGGGTGAATTGACGGATCACTTCACGCGGATGCTGAAGTTGATTGAACGGCTTGATGCCGGGTTTGGCGCTGTTGGGGCAAGTCATCGTGAACTCCTGTCCTCGGGTGAGGTTGAGTCCATGGTAGAACCGAATCGAATATCTATATAACGGGTAATATCTCTAACTGTTATCTATTTTACAAATAAGCAGTCAAACGCTACCTTCGCTCTCGATCACCAGAATCCGCGCCGCGCCTTGCGGATGGGCGACATGTTCGGTGCCAACCGAGGCGTAGAAGATGTCGCCAACGTTGAGTTGCACCTGTTTTTCTTCGCCCTGCTCGCGATAGCGCATCTCCACTTGCCCATCGAGCACCACGAACACTTCCTCACCATCGTTGACGTGCCATTTATAGGGCTGATCGGTCCAGTGCAGGCGTGTGGTGATGCCGTTCATGTTGGCGATGTCCAGCGCCCCCCAGGCTCGGTCGGCGGTGAAGGTTTTGCTGCGAATAATCTTCATGAGTCGATCCGTGAGAAGAATGGCCGGGCAAGGCTAACCGAAACCGCGGCGGTTATGGAGCGTTGCACACCTTGACCGGTTGAGCACGCAGACTGAGCAACAAAGCGCCTAGCGCCAATACGATCAGCACCACACCGTAGCCATCGGTGGTCGCGAGCAATCCAAAGCGGCGCGCCAGGTAGCCGGCGAGCAACGCTGGCAGGCAGAACGCCAGATAACTCAGCGTGTAGTACGCCGACATCAACCCGGCGCGCTCATGAGCCAAGGCCTGTGGCACCAGACTGCGCACGGCGCCGAGGAACCCGGCGCCAAAGCCGCAGCCTGCCACCAGCGTGCCGAGGAAAAACAGCGACAGACTGGCGCTGTGAACGCCAAGCAGAATCAGCACCAGCCCCATCGGCAGCAGACTCGCGCCCAACTGCAAGGCTCGTTTGGCGCTGCGACTGCGCAGGGTGAAGATCATCAGTGCGCCGGTCACGGTCAATGCCGCCACGGTGGCGCCGCCGACCAGGTTGGAAGTGGAACCGGTGGCGGCGCGCACCAGCGACGGTGCCAGGGATGCGTAAAAACCACCGAGCGCCCAAGTCGCAGTGTTCAGCGGCAATACTCGCCATAACGTTGAACGTGCCTGAACGGGGACGTGCAAGGTTGGCCGCAATGACGCCCAAGCCCCGGCTTGCGGCGTTACGCTTTCCGGCAGACGCCAGACATACAGCGCCTGAAGCACAAACAGCGCGAACAGCAGCCAATACGTCAGTTGCAATGGTTCTGGGGCGAACTCGACCAACAAGCCACAGCCCATGCCGCCCAATGCCATGCCGAGCAGCGGTGCAACGCTGTTGATCAACGGCCCTTGCTGGCGGTCGGTGTCCAGCAACGTGGCGCTTAAAACCGCGGTGGCCATGCCGGTGGCGAAGCCTTGCAGAACCCGCGCTGCAATCAACCCACTGATGCTGTCGGCATAAATGAACAGCAACATCGCCAACGCATTGAGCAGCACAGCCGTGAAGATCACCGGTTTGCGCCCCAGGTGATCGGAGAGCGAACCGACGGTTAATAACGCCGCCAGCAGACTCAGGGCATAGACACCAAAAATCAGGGTCAGCACCGCGGCCGAGAAATGCAACTGATCCTGATACAGGTGATACAACGGTGTCGGCGCAGTGGAAGCGGCGAGAAAACTGAGTAAGGTGATCGCCAGAAACCACAGGTTCGAGCGATGGGAAACAGGACTATTCATGAGCACACTCCGCAAAAGCTAATTTTTTGCTTTTGCGGAGTGTGCTACCGCTCAACGCTTAAAGCAAATTCTTTGTGTTAAGGTCTGCCGCATGGCTATTAAAGAAGGTTTACGCCCCGGCGGTCGCAGCGCCCGGGTGCAAGAGTCGATTCACTCGGCCGTTCGCGCTCTCCTGCAAGAACAGGAGCGCTCGAGCGTGACCGTCCCGCAAATCGCAGCGCGTGCCGGCGTTACGCCATCGACGATTTATCGGCGCTGGGGGGATTTGGCAGCGTTGCTGGCCGACGTTGCCCTCGCCCGCATGCGCCCCGACAGCGCGCCGGCTGAAACCGGTAGCCTGCGCAGCGATATTCGCGCGTGGGCCGAGCAGTATCTCGATGAAATGAGTTCCGAACCTGGGCGCAACATGATGCGCGACGTGCAGGCGAGCGCCACGCCAGGCTATTGCGTGACGATTATCGGGGCGCAGTTACAGACCATCATCGAGCGCCATCCTGACGAGCCGGCACCGAGCGTTGATCGGCTGATCAATCTGGTGGTGTCGCCCGTGGTGTTTCGCATCCTGTTTTCGGCGTCGGCGCTTGAGGTGGAAGAGTTGCATCGGTTGATCGATATTGCGCTGAAACAGGACTGATGCTGTCGCTGGCTTGCCAGCGATGAAGCCAGCCCAGTCACCATGAAAAACACCCGGTTCCCTACCCGCGACACCCCGCCACGCCACGACCTTGGTCGACACTGACTAACCGCCACACTCATGCGAGACTGTCCGCCCGGGCAGGAGTGCCGGGGAGTCTTCTGTCGGGAGTGTTGCATGTCGTTGTCCACCGGGCTGATCGCCGCCGTTGCCCTGGCCTATATGGCCATCATGTTCGCCATCGCCTTCTACGGCGACCGTCGCAGCACACCGTTGCCACCGCGAATGCGGGCCTGGGTGTACAGCCTGTCGCTGGCGGTTTACTGCACCAGTTGGACATTCTTCGGCGCGGTCGGCCAGGCCGCTGAACAATTGTGGGCATTCCTGCCGATTTACCTGGGGCCGATCCTTCTGTTAGTGGGCGCACCGTGGGTTCTGCAAAAAATGGTAATGATCAGCAAACAGGAGAACATCACCTCCATTGCTGACTTCATCGCGGCGCGCTACGGCAAATCACAATCGCTGGCGGTGGTCGTCGCGCTGATCTGTCTGGTTGGCGTCCTGCCCTATATCGCCCTGCAACTCAAAGGCATCGTCCTGGGCGTGAACCTGTTGATTGGCGCCGGCGTCGACGCCATGGGCACTCGCGGCCAGGACACGGCGCTGATCGTGTCACTGGTGCTGGCGCTGTTCACTATCGTCTTCGGCACCCGCAACCTCGACGCCACGGAACACCACCGTGGCATGGTGTTGGCCATTGCGTTCGAATCGCTGGTCAAGCTGTTCGCGTTTCTGGCCGTCGGTGCCTTCGTGACCTACGGCCTCTACGACGGTTTCGACGACCTGTTCAACCAGGCGATGCTCGCGCCGCGCCTTGAGCAATACTGGAAAGAGACCATTAACTGGCCTTCGATGGTGGTGCAGACCGGCGTGGCGATGATGGCGATCATCTGCCTGCCCCGGCAGTTCCACGTCACGGTGGTCGAGAACATTGATCCGCAGGATCTGCGCCTGGCCAAATGGGTCTTCCCGGCGTACCTCGCCTTGGCCGCGCTGTTTGTCGTCCCGATCGCCCTCGCCGGTCAGATGTTGCTACCCAGCGACGTGCTGCCCGACTCGTTCGTGATCAGCCTGCCACTGGCGCAGGCCCATCCGGCACTGGCGTTACTGGCATTTATCGGCGGCGCATCGGCAGCCACCGGCATGGTGATTGTCGCCAGTGTGGCGCTGTCGACCATGGTCTCCAACGACATGCTGTTGCCGTGGTTGCTGCGGCGCAAAAACGCCGAGCGCCCGTTCGAAGTGTTCCGTCAGTGGATGCTCTCGGTGCGCAGGGTCACCATCGTGGTGATCTTGCTGCTGGCTTACGTCAGCTATCGCTTGCTGGGCTCGACGGCGAGCCTGGCGACCATCGGCCAGATCGCTTTCGCCGCGGTCACCCAACTCGCTCCGGCCATGCTCGGCGCCTTGTACTGGAAACAGGCGAACCGCCGTGGCGTCTTTGCCGGCCTCGCCGCCGGCACGTTCCTGTGGTTTTACACGCTGGTTCTGCCCATTGCCGCCCACAGTCTGGGTTGGTCGCTGAGCAGTTTCCCGGGGTTGGCGTGGCTGCACGGCAACCCATTGAACCTGCCGATCTCGCCCCTGACTCAGGGCGTAGTGCTGTCACTGGCGGGTAACTTCACCCTGTTTGCGTGGGTCTCGGTGTTATCCCGCACACGGGTGTCGGAGCACTGGCAGGCCGGGCGTTTCATCGGCCAGGAAATCAGCGCCCGCCCGAGTGCGCGCTCGATGCTGGCGGTGCAAATTGACGACCTGCTGCAACTGGCGGCGCGGTTTGTCGGGGAGGAACGCGCACGGCAGAGCTTCATTCGTTTCGCTTACCGTCAGGGCAAAGGCTACAACCCGAACCAGAACGCTGACGGCGAATGGATCGCCCACACCGAGCGCTTGCTGGCCGGCGTACTCGGCGCGTCTTCGACGCGCGCGGTAGTAAAAGCCGCTATCGAAGGTCGGGAGATGCAACTGGAGGACGTCGTGCGTATCGCTGACGAAGCTTCCGAGGTCCTGCAATTCAATCGTGCGCTGCTGCAAGGTGCGATTGAAAACATCACCCAAGGCATCAGCGTGGTCGACCAGTCACTGAAACTGGTGGCCTGGAACCGTCGTTATCTGGAACTGTTCAACTACCCGGAAGGCTTGATCAGCGTCGGCCGGCCGATTGCCGACATCATTCGCTACAACGCCGAGCGCGGTTTGTGTGGCCCGGGTGAAGCGCAAGTGCATGTTGCCCGACGCCTGCACTGGATGCGCCAGGGCCGAGCGCACACCTCTGAACGCTTGTTCCCCAATGGTCGGGTGATCGAGTTGATCGGCAACCCGATGCCCGGCGGCGGTTTCGTCATGAGTTTCACCGACATCACCGCATTCCGCGAAGCCGAGCAGGCTCTGACCGAAGCCAATGAAGGATTGGAGCAACGGGTCAGCGAACGGACGCAGGAATTGTCGCAACTCAACGTCGCATTGACCGACGCCAAGGGCACCGCCGAGGCGGCAAACCAATCGAAAACCCGTTTCCTCGCTGCCGTCAGTCATGACCTGATGCAGCCATTGAACGCCGCACGGTTGTTCTCTGCCGCCCTCTCCCATCAGGACGACGGCTTGAGCAGCGAGGCGCAGAAACTGGTCCAGCACCTCGACAGTTCGTTGCGCTCGGCTGAAGACCTGATCAGCGATCTGCTGGACATTTCCCGTCTGGAAAACGGCAAGATCAATCCCGATCGCAAGCCGTTTGCCGTCAATGAACTGTTCGACACGCTGGGGGCGGAGTTCAAGGCGCTGGCCCAGGAACAAGGTTTGACGTTCCGCGTGCGCGGCAGTCAGTTGCGCATCGACAGCGACATCAAGTTACTGCGACGAATTTTGCAGAACTTCCTCACCAACGCTTACCGTTACGCAAAAGGCCCGGTTTTACTGGGTGTGCGGCGACGCGTCGGGGAATTGTGTCTGGAGGTCTGGGATCGCGGGCCTGGTATTCCGGAAGACAAGCAGCACGTTATTTTCGAGGAGTTCAAACGCCTTGACAGCCACCAGACGCGCGCCGAAAAAGGCCTCGGCCTTGGGTTGGCGATCGCCGACGGTTTGTGTCGCGTGCTCGGTCATACGCTGCGGGTGCGCTCTTGGCCGGGGCGCGGCAGTGTGTTCAGTGTCAGTGTGCCGTTGGCTCGCACGCAAACCACACCGGTGGGCGTCGTTGCCGAGATCAATGGCAAGTTGCCGAGCGGCGCGCAGGTGCTGTGCATCGACAACGAAGACAGCATTCTGATCGGCATGAACAGCTTGTTGAGCCGCTGGGGCTGCCAAGTGTGGACGGCGCGCAATCGTGAGGAATGCGCCGCGCTGCTCAGCGAGGGGGTGCGGCCGCAATTGGCGCTGGTCGACTATCACCTTGATCACGGCGACACCGGGACCGAGCTGATGGCGTGGTTGCGCACGACTCTGGGCGAGCCGGTACCGGGCGTGGTGATCAGCGCCGATGGGCGCCCCGAGATGGTCGCGCAGGTACACGCGGCGGGCCTGGATTATCTGGCCAAACCGGTGAAGCCGGCGGCGTTGCGGGCATTGCTGAGTCGGTATTTGCCGCTGTAAATCTCGGGTTTGCAGCGAAACGACTGATGCCTTCGCGAGCAAGCCCGCGCCCACCGGGTTGGGGTGCCCCTTGCAGGCGCGGGCTTGTGGTGATTATTCGGGTAGCTCGACCAGCCCATCGACGTCCGTCATCGCCCGCTCGAGCAAATCTGCCGGCAAGCTCTTGCTGGCCCGCGCGCCCAGCAGCTTGAGCTGTTCACTGCGACTGACCAGATTGCCGCGCCCTTCTGTCAGTTTGTTACGCGCCGAACTGTAGGCTTTGTCCAATTGCTGCAGGCGATTGCCAACCTCGTCCAGATCCTGAATGAACAGCACGAACTTGTCGTACAGCCATCCGGCGCGCTCGGCGATTTCCCGGGCGTTCTGGCTCTGGCGTTCCTGCTTCCACAGGCTGTCGATCACCCGCAGAGTCGCCAGCAACGTGGTCGGGCTGACGATGACGATATTGCGGTCAAATGCGTCTTGAAACAGGCTGGGCTCAGCCTGCAATGCAGCGGAAAACGCCGCTTCGATCGGCACGAACAGCAAGACGAAATCCAGGCTGTGCAAGCCCTCCAGGCGCTTGTAATCCTTGCCGGCCAAGCCTTTGACGTGATTGCGCAGGGACAGCACATGTTGCTTGATTGCCACCTGCCCCAGCGTGTCGTCATCCGCCGCCACATATTGTTGATAGGCCGTGAGGCTGACCTTGGAGTCGACCACCACTTGCTTGTCGCCCGGCAGGTAAATGATCACGTCGGGCTGGAAGCGCTCACCGTCCGGGCCTTTGAGGTTGACCTGGGTCTGATATTCGCGGCCCTTTTCCAGACCTGCGTGTTCCAGCACGCGCTCAAGAATCAGCTCGCCCCAGTTACCTTGGGTTTTCTGGCCTTTCAGGGCGCGGGTCAGGTTGGTCGCCTCGTCGCTCAAACGCAGGTTGAGCGCTTGCAGACGCTCCAGCTCCTTGGCCAGCGAGAAACGCTCACGGGCCTCGGCCTGATAGCTTTCTTCCACGCGTTTTTCGAAGGATTGAATGCGTTCCTTCAGCGGATCGAGCAACTGGCCGAGACGCTGCTGGCTGGTTTCGGCGAAACGTTGTTCACGCTCATCGAAGATCTTGCCCGCCAGCTCGGCGAACTGCGCACGCAACTCATCGCGCGAGCCTTGCAGGTCGTTGAGGCGTTGTTGATGGCTTTCCTGCTGCTCACGCAGTTCGGCATTCAGCGAAGCCGCCTGAGCGTCGAGGCGGCGCAGTTCAGCCTCTTTGTTGGCACGCTCGATGTTCCAGGCATGGGAGGCGTCACGGGCGTCATCGCGCTCGATTTGCAGCAGTTCGACTTCGCGGCGCAGTGCCGCCAGATCGGCCTGTTTGGTCGCGTTGGCCTGGCCAAGGTCAGCGACTTCGTCGCGGCTGGCATCAAGCTGAGCGCTGAGCCCGTCCTGCGCCAATTGCGCCATGGCCAGCCGCTCTTCGAGCAAGGCCACCTCGGCTTGTCCGGTACTCGCCCGGCGTTGCAGTTGCCAGGCCAACGCCAACAATGGCAGCCCAGCGCCTGCGAGACCGAGCAATACGCTGGTCAAGTCCATAGCCATAGCGACTCCTGCCGATCCGATAAAGCCTGAAGGGTAACGAAGGTGTCAGAACTTGGACAGCTCAGTCTTCGATGAGGCCAAGTTCCTGTTGCGCACGACGGTCGCCGGCGCGGGCGGCCTGACGCAGCAGATCCTGACCAATGCGACGGTCCCGGGCATTACCGCACTCGCGGCACATCAACTGACCGAGACGACTTTGTGCGGCGACCACGCCTTCACGCGCCGGTTGCTTGAGCAGGCGGCCAGCCAAGTGTTTGGCGTTATGGCTGTCACTCAGGCGCGGACTGTCGAGCAACCATTCGGCCACACGCACGGAAAATCGCTTGGGAGAGGTAACACGGAGATGTTCTGAGGTAACAGCGTCTGGTACTGAGCGAAACTTCATAAAGCACTGTGGGACATATCGGAAGGCGCGCCACTTTACTCTCTTTTTCTTACAGGTAAAGTCGAAAAACAACCCGGCACGCCCGTGCTAGAGCAAGCGCTCGGGACAATCCACAGAAGCTGTGGATAACTCAGTGGACAACCGCTCTCCAACCCTCGCAAAGCCTTGTGGAATGGGGCCCGCAGTCAAACTGACGATTTTTTCACCAACAAAAAAAAGCGATGTTTTTCATTGACTTAAACTTTCGATACAGGCAGCCACCGGAGTCAGGATTGATGTGACAGCGTCGTTACAGCTTGCGCAACTAATGTGCACAAGTGCCTGTTACCCGGTTATATCAATGCGCTTTTTCGGTTCGTTTTGGCACCCTGACTAACGATAAAGGGCTCTGAGGCGCCGTTTCACGGATATGTCTTCGCCGACCGACGGTCGAGATGTGAGCCAATCCGGGGCGCCCCAGCGAGGTCGTTTCGCGAACTCCGCTCGCTACTGCAATCTTTTTCAACGCAGGGTTTGCTTTGTCCAATTCGATCCGTTAGTATCCGCGGCGTTAGTACCAAGCTGAAAGTCAATTCCGGTCGAACGCATCCCCACGGTCAACCTTCTTCCAAGAAGCCACTACCGAAAAAAGCGGGATCGACCCCTCGATGGTTTCCAGGTAAATCTTGCGACAACACAGCCTTTGAATGAATGCAAAGGGTGTTGCGAAGGCCACTTACTCTGACCGAACCAACCTGCAAATTGATCAGGATCTTCACCCCGGGCCCAGAACCTTTGCCCTTGATGTGTTGCCTGCCCTCCTAAGTACCTACCTGCCAGCCCAAGCGCGCCAACTTAATAGCGCTTCAAACTGGCTGCTTTGTTCCAGTCGGGTTCTTCGTTCGACCAATGGTGGTCGACGTTACTGGAACGTTTTAACGTTGCACGGCTCTTATCCGTGTCATTTGTAGGAACACCTAATAACTATGTCTGCTCAAATTCATACTCAGGATGCCATTCGCACCCTAACCAACGCTTTTGCACCAATGAACTGCCTGATCATGGCCGCTCGCAAAGGCTGCTTCAGCTTCACCGTGGTCAATGAACACGGGATCGCCCGCCACAGCGAGCGTCTGTACCCCGATCAATACTCCAGCGCCGAACCGCTGCAGGCCGTGATCGATCGTACACGTCAGGCCCTGATTGCCTGAGAGCCGAAAAGGCTGCAAAAAGCAAAAGCCCTGCTTAAAACGCAGGGCTTTTTATTGCCTGATGTCTCGTCCTGAATAAGGTTTACACCTTCTGGCTTCTTATCAGGAGGGGGCAATGGATACGGGCGCAAAACGTAGTCAACGCGATTACACGCTGACTTTTAAATTGTCGGTTGTCGACCAAGTCGA
>NZ_CAXAOQ010000047.1:0-27190 GCF_963970575.1 Pseudomonas sp. EA_65y_Pfl2_P74 | reverse complement strand
AGACGATTAAGCGAGATTACGTGGCGCACATGCCCAAGCCGGATCGAGAAACGGCGTTGCGTAACTTGGCAATTGCCTTCGAGCACTACAACGAGCAGCATCCACACAGCGCCTTGAACTATCGCTCTCCGAGGGAGTTCAGGCGCTTAGCGGCAGCATCAATTTAACGGGGAGTTGGTGTCCGGTTTGGTAGGGGCAAGTCCAGCCAGTTGATTCAATAGCTCGCGTCTAGCGGTCTGTAGTTGTTCACACATGACGCTTAAATCTACGTTGGGTACTTCTTCAAAAACCACAAGTACATCCTGAAGGTTGGCATCAATTAGACCTGTGGTCATCGGCTCAAAATACTCGCGAACTCAGATTGGGCCGCAACTCCTGCGCGAGTTCAATTAACGCGCGCAGTCGCGCCGGCACGAAGCGATGGCCCGAGTAGTAGAGCCTCAACCCACCAAACGACGGGCACCACGGGATCAATACCGGCACCAGGGCGCCGCTTGCCAGTTCTTCCTGGATGAACCACTCGGAAATGAAACCAATGCCAAGGCTCAACAACACGGCCTGTTTGATTGCCAGCATTTCGTTGGAGGCGAAGCACACTGGCAGATCCATCTGTACTTTCTGGCCATCGCGCTCCAATTCCCACTGGTATAGGCCACCATGGGCCATGCGCATACCGATACTCCGGTGGGTGAGTAGATCTCGCGGATGCTCGGGCACGCCGTGGCGTTCGAGGTACTCGGGCGTTGCTACCACGAGCATCCGGACGTCACCCGACAGTGCCACGGCAATCATGTCTTGCGGCACAGACTCTGCCAGGCGAATCCCGGCGTCGAAGCCACCGGCGATGATGTCGACCATGCTTGATTCGCTGACGATGTCGATGCGTACTTCGGGATAGCGCTGCGCGTACTGCTTCAATAACGGCTCCAGCAACAAGTAGGCCGCGCCATGCGGTGCATTGATGCGCAATGTGCCGCTGGGTTCATCGGGGCCGACGCTGGCCTCTTCGCCGGCACTCTTGATCTGTGCCAACGCAGGTGCGATGCGTGCCACATAGCGTTGGCCGATGTCCGTGAGGGCAACACTGCGCGTCGAGCGATTGAACAGACGTACCTTCAGGCGTGCTTCCAGACCAGCCACCGCGCTGCTCACGGCGGTAGTGGACATGCCCAATTCCTGTGCAGCGCCGCGAAAACTGCTGCGGCGCGAAACGGCCAGTACGACTTCCAGCTCGGTCATTCCTGATCTGTGCATGGATTGTCCTGAATATAAGGATGGTTCATATGCCAAAGGATGGCTTATCGGATTAATGAACCCTTCATAGACTTCATCACAATGGCTCGATTCAGGCGAGTCATTTTGAGCGAGGAGTCATCATGCAGCGCATTGAACACATCTACATCAACGGCGAGTTCGTTACGCCACACGGCCAGGAATGGTTCGACCTTCATAACCCGAGCACCGAGGAAGTCATTGGTCAGGTTCGGTTGGGCGATGCATTGGACGCACAGCGTGCCATCGCAGCAGCCAAGGCGGCGTTCCCGGCGTGGGCTCGTACAAGCCGGGAAGAACGCATTTCGGTATTGCAACGCATGCACCAGGCCGTGGCGGCAAAGGAGGAAGAACTGCTGGAAGCCATCCTCGTGGAATACGGCGCACCTGCGAATCGCGCGCGCTCGATGGCGACTTACCCGGCCGATGTGATCGCGCAAGCAATCGATGCACTGGAGGCGTTCGATTTTGAGGAGCAGGTCGGCATGGCCAGGGTCATTCTGACGCCCGTGGGCGTTGCCGGTCTGATCACGCCCTGGAACAGCAATGCGGGTTTCATCTGCAACAAGCTGGCCACCGCGCTGGCAGCAGGCTGCACTGCCGTCATCAAGCCAAGCGAGATGAGCGCGTTACAGACGCAGGTCGTGGTCAGTGCGTTGCACGAAGCGGGGCTGCCACCGGGTGTATTCAATATCGTCAACGGGCGAGGCGATGTAGTAGGTGAGGAAATCGCCCGTCATCCCGATGTTGCCAAGATCTCGTTCACGGGGTCGTCCGCTATCGGGCGACATCTGGTAAAAACCGGTGCTGACACCATGAAGCGTGTGACGCTCGAACTTGGCGGCAAGTCGCCCACCGTGGTGCTTGACGATGCGGATTTCCACGCAGTGATGCCGTTAGTAATGCAAACCGGATTTCTCAACAGCGGCCAGGCTTGTATCGCGGGCACTCGCATCCTCGTGCCACGCAGCCGGTTGGCAGAGTTCGAGCGGATTGCGAAGGAGGGTGTCTCACAGATTCAATCGGCTGATCCGCGAAACGCCAACACCGACATAGGCCCGATGGTGAGCCTGAAACAATGGGAGCGGGTGCAGCGCTACATCCGCACTGGCCACGAAGAAGGCGCGAGGTTGTTGGCAGGTGGCGAAGGTCGCCCGGAAGGCTTGCATGCCGGATGGTTCGTGAAGCCCACGATCTTCACTGATGCCAACAACCGGATGCGCATCGCGCGTGAGGAAATCTTCGGCCCCGTGCTGACGATCATCCCCTACGAGGATGATGCCGATGCGATCAGCATTGCCAACGATACGGACTATGGGCTGAGCGCCCTGGTGCTGGGAAAAAGCTCCGAACGTTGTATGAACGTCGCCCGTCAGATCGATTCGGGACGCGTGCTCATCAACACCTTGGCCCACGAACCGCGTGCCCCCTTCGGTGGATTCAAGCAATCAGGGCTTGGGCGCGAAATGGGCAAGTGGGGGATGAGCGCGTATCTGGAGCCCAAGACATTACTCAGGTACGACCCGTTGGAATGACTGGGCCAGTGGGGTCCGAAAGGCAGGGTTGCGCAAATGGCAGAAAAGATGCGGAAACGATCCGTGTAGGTCGAAGCAGAAGTCTCAAACCCCAGAAACGACAAAGCCCTGAATAATCAGGGCTTTGTCGTACATAAAATGGCGGAGGCGATGGGATTCGAACTCATGGACCTGTTACAGTCGACGGTTTTCAAGACCGTTGCCTTAAACCACTCGGCCACACCTCCGTTGCGTTGCGGGCGTCATAATACCTGAATGAAACACACTGTCAAACTCTCTGCATGGCTTGTTACAGAGCGTCTGTTATGATCTTTGCGACTGAACGTTTCAAACCAACAGGAGTGTCGCCATGCGCGAACAGGATTACGCAGTTAATAACAGCGTGCAGGCTGAGCAGCTAGAGGTTAGCCGCGTCCTGCGCAACACTTATGGCCTACTGGCTCTCACCCTCGCATTCAGCGGTGTGATGGCTTTTGTTGCCCAGCAGATGCGCGTTGGCTACCCGAACATTTTCGTGGTGCTGATCGGCTTCTACGGGCTGTTCTTCCTCACCAACAAACTCCGTGATTCCGCTTGGGGCCTGGTGTCCGCGTTTGCGCTCACCGGTTTCATGGGTTTCCTGCTCGGCCCGATCCTCAACCGATACTTGGGTATGCAGGGCGGCGCTGAAGTGGTCAGCTCGGCGTTCGCGATGACTGCACTGGTGTTCGGTGGTCTGTCGGCTTACGTACTGATCACCCGCAAGGACATGAGCTTCCTCGGTGGTTTCATCACCGCTGGGTTCTTCGTGTTGCTGGGCGCAACGCTGGCCAGTTTCTTCTTCCAGATCAGCGGCCTGCAACTGGCGATCAGCGCAGGTTTCGTGCTGTTCTCGTCCGTCTGCATCCTGTTCCAGACCAGCGCCATCATCCACGGCGGCGAGCGTAACTACATCATGGCGACCATCAGCCTGTATGTATCGATCTACAACCTGTTCATCAGCTTGTTGCAGATATTCGGCATCATGAGCCGCGACGACTGATCGCAGCCCGCTTCAACAAGAAACCCGCTTCGGCGGGTTTTTTGTTGCCCGAGAAAAAGGGTTGTGGCTATTGACTCTCGAAATGCCGGGAAAGGCTGGCATCTTTTGAAATGACCTGCAGCCGTGAGCATGCAAGAACGGCTGCCAAAACTCAGGCCCGCCTTCTGAAGCACCAACACGAGCTGCGCCAGTGGTACTAGAGGCTGTGGCAGCATTGCGGTCCGTTAGCGGCCAGACCTACACATCAGGTATCGACATCGACCTCGGCGCCTCCACCATCGGCAGGTCTGGAAAGATCCGAGCAATTGCGCCCCAGACCTGCAACAACTGCTCGAATAAACCGCTGTAGCCTCTGGATGTCTTGGCGTCCGGAGGTTTCAATCAGTTGACCACGATGCCGCCGTCGGCCTGTTGTTTGTAAATCGTATAGGGCAACAGCAAAGTGTCGAGGATGCCCGAGGCGGCCGCATCGACTAACAGGCCGAACGAGGCGTTGTTGTGGCTGAACGCATCGACGTCTTCCGGCTTTTCTGCGTGCAGCATGCAGAGGTCGTAGGTCACGCCGCTGTAGATTCGGGGGACGGCGCCGCAGTAGGTTTTCTTGGTTTTGAGCTGCTCGGTAGCACTCTTATCGCTCAAAACAACGGTCTGTACCGTGCCGCACCCGGTCAGTAACATCGCTACCAGCATCAATGCCTGAATTTTCATACCGCCAATCCTTGCCGGAAAAACCTCAATCTACCCCGATCTTGCGCCCAATGCACTCAAGCCATCGGTGGCAAACGACGCTTGACCGGGGTCTTCTTGACGATTGCCGTATTGGTTTCGGCCAGGGTATTGAGGCGATCGAGCAGGGTGTCGAGTTGCTCCATCGAGCGCACATGCAGTCGGGCGATAAAGCAGTCCTCGCCCGTCACCTTGTCGCACTCGGTGAATTCTGGAATCGACATGATCTGCCGCTCAACCTCTTGAAGCTGCCCCGGCAGCGGACGGACGCGGACGATGGCCTGTAATTGATAACCGAAGCACTTCGGATCAATCTCCACGGTAAAGCCCTTGAGCACGCCGCGTTCTTCCAGGCGCCGCAAGCGCTCGGCCACGCTGGGCGAGGACAGGCCACTGATCTGGGCCAGCGCCTTGAGCGAGCGCCGCGAATCTTCCATCAGTGCGCTGATGAGTATCCGGTCGATATCGTCGGTCATGAATTCAACTCCAGTATTAGGCTGTTTGCGTAAATAACCCGCGATAAGAAAGGTAGAAATCGAGTTTAGCCTGTTTATTGCGCTGGAGCGGCCGCGTGCCTGCTTGGCATACTTTTGCCACGCTTTCCTCCAACGTAAAGGAGATTTGATGATGGACAACACACTCCGTCGTGGCTCAATCGAGATGACCGCCGCCATGCTGATATCCGGGACAATCGGCTGGTTCGTGCTGATGTCCGGGCAGCCGGTGCTCGATGTGGTGTTCTGGCGCTGCGTGTTCGGTGCCGTCACCTTGCTGTTGATTTGCGCGGCGTTCGGTCTTCTACGCCCGGGCATTGTGACCCGCGCCACGTTCTTGCTGGCGGTACTCAGCGGCGCGGCGATTGTCGGTAACTGGGTATTGTTGTTCGCCTCGTACTCTCGGGCTTCGATTGCCATCGGCACGGCGGTGTACAACGTGCAGCCGTTTATGCTGGTCGGATTGGCAGCATTGTTTCTCGGCGAGAAAATCACCTTGCAGAAGCTGTTCTGGCTGGGGATTTCATTCATGGGGATGCTGGCGATTGTCAGTGCCCACGGCCAGCAAGGCGAGGGCGGTGATGACTATCTGATCGGCATCGCCCTGGCGTTAGGCGCGGCGCTTCTCTATGCGATGGCAGCGATGATCATCAAGCGCCTGACTGGCACGCCGCCGCACCTGATCGCACTGATTCAGGTGTGCACCGGGGTACTGCTGCTCGCGCCGTTCGCGCATTTCAGCGAGTTGCCGCAAGCGCCGGGTGCGTGGGCCAGTCTGCTGGCGCTGGGCATCGTCCACACCGGCCTTATGTACGTGCTGTTGTACGGCGCGATTCAGAAGTTGCCGACCGCACTGACCGGCGCACTGTCCTTCATCTACCCGATTGCCGCGATTTTCGTCGACTGGTTCGCCTTCGGCCATCGCCTGGAAGTGCTCCAGTGGGGGGGAGTGGCCGCGATCCTGCTGGCGGCCGCCGGTATGCAAAGGGGGTGGGGGTTCAAGAGTCGGCGACTGGTAACGCCGTAGCCCTCAGATGTTCCAGCGCGGCGCGGTTTTCGCCAAGCGCTGGCGCATCTCCGCGACGTTCGCGGCGAGTTGCCGGGTCAACAAGCGATAGCCATCCAGCGGGCTGTAGACGGGGGCGTCAAGGCTGGCATCCGGCAACTCCAACGAGCGATCCAGTCGCTGCGTTGCGCCGGATTTCAGGGCGCGGGCCATGCCGATCAATTGCACGCGAATCTGCCGGTGCTCGGCCTGCAACGCCGATTGCAGGTGCGCCATGGCGTGCGGGTCGTTGGCATCCGGACGGGTGTTGCCGAGGATCTCCAGCGTGCTGATGCACATGCGCAGGTTGCGCTGAATCGCATCGAGCTCTGTCATCGAGACTTTCACTTCCTTGGACACCGACGGCATCAGAGAGCGCAGTTGCACCATTACACCGCTCAAGCGCCCCATCAGTTTCAGATGCTCATCAGCGCTGACCGCTTGGCCACTGATGATCCGCCCATACACGGTGGCGCAGTCGCGCAAGGCGTCGGCCAGTTTGTAGCGCCAGGAATACACCGCGTACAGCGGCAGGGCGAAGGAGAACGCCAGGGCCAGCGCAATGCCGATCAGAATATCGACCCCACGCCACAACCCGTCAGTGATCGGATTGTCGCCGTGCCCGGCGACAATGAAAACGGTAATCGCCGAGAGCAGGGCGGTGTAGCCACCCTTGCCGATGGCGTGATAGGAGAAAAAACCGCAGACCACCGCCATGGCGAAGTACGTCAGCCACGGCATCCCGAGCCACGCCTGCTGAGCCACCAGCAGCAAACCCACACCGGCGCCGATCAAGGTGCCGGTGGCGCGTTCGGCGGCTTTCTTGCCGATGTTGCCGTGGTGCTGCAAGCCACCGATCACCACCAGCATGGTCACGGACGCCCACTCGCCGTGGGGCAGGTTGATGCCGGTGGTCAGCAGGATGGTCGCCAACAACCCCAATGCCACCCGCACCGCGTGGATCAGTCGGGCGTGTCGGTAGCGCCGATACGGGTCCAATAACGGACGCAGGATTCGGCGCAACAGCGGTGGCAGTCGGTGGTTGCTGAACGTACTCAGTGCATGGCCCTCGTCAGAAGATGTAATCGGTGGTCAGGAAGCTCGAATCGCGTCCTCGAATGATTTCGCTGATCAGATCCTTGTTGCTGTCCTGGTACTTGGTCGCCACCAGTGTGCGGATCGAAAACACCCGCAGTGCATCGTGTACCGACAACGTACCTTCGGCGGAGTTCTTGCGACCGTTGAACGGATAGGTGTCCGGGCCGCGCTGGCACTGGGCGTTGAGGTTAATCCGTCCGACCTGATTGGCGAAGGTGTCGACCAGACGCCCGACCGCTACCGGGTTGGTGCCAAATATACTCAGTTGCTGACCGAAGTCCGATTCCAGCACGTAATCGATCACGGTATCGAGATGGCGGTACGGCACGATCGGCACCACCGGGCCAAACTGCTCCTCCTGATAGATGCGCATCTGCGGATTCACCGGGTACAGCACCGCCGGGTAGAAGAATGATTCGCGGGATTCACCGCCGTTGGGGTTGACCACCTCGGCGCCCTTGCTGCGCGCATCCGCCACCAGAGCATGCAGATAATCGACCTTGCCCGACTCTGGCAGTGGCGTCAGCGACACGCCGCTGTCCCACGGCATGCCGGGTTTGAGCGTAGCCAGTCTGGCGTTGAATTTCTCTATGAAGCTATCAACGACATCCTCATGGACAAACAGGATCTTCAGCGCCGTGCAGCGTTGGCCGTTGAACGACAGCGAGCCGGTGACGGCTTCGCTGACCGCATTGTCCAGATCGACTTCCGGCAGGACGATGCCGGGGTTCTTCGCATCCAGCCCCAACGCGGCACGCAAACGGTGAGGTTTGGGGTGCAGTTTTTTCAGGTCGCTGGCGGCTTTGTTGGTGCCGATGAACGCGAAGATATCGATTTTGCCGCTGGCCATCAGCGCACTGACGGTTTCACGGCCGCTGCCGTAGATCACGTTGATCACGCCCGTGGGGAAGCTGTCGCGAAACGCTTCGAGCAAGGGACGAATCAGCAGGACGCCGAGCTTGGCCGGTTTGAACACCACGGTGTTGCCCATGATCAGCGCCGGGATCAGCGTGGTGAAGGTCTCGTTCAGCGGATAGTTGTAAGGCCCCATGCACAGGGCCACGCCGAGCGGCACGCGGCGGATCTGGCCGAGCGTGTCCTGTTCCAGCTCGAAACGGCTGGAGCGGCGGTCGAGTTCTTTCAGGGCATTGATGGTGTCGACGATGTAGTCGCAGGTACGGTCGAACTCTTTTTCCGAGTCCTTGAGGTTCTTGCCGATCTCCCACATCAGCAGTTTGACCACGGCATCACGCTGCTGACGCATCCGGCCGAGGAAGGCTTCGACGTGCTGGATACGTTCGGCCACACGCAGGGTCGGCCACAAGCCCTGGCCCCGGTCGTAGGCGCGGACGGCGGCGTCGAGGGCGGTGAGGGCGGTGTCGGCGTCGAGCAGCGGTGTGCTGCCGAGGATCACTTGTTCGTCGCCGTTCTCGCCGTGATTCAAGTACACCGGGCTGCGCACGGTGGCGAGAGGGCCATCCCAGCGGCGCAGTTCGCCGTCGACCAGGTATTCGCGTTGCTCGACCTGACCGTCGAGGCGGTATTTTTCCGGGATGTCGCTGACAGAAGGGAACAGGTTGCCAAGGATATTTGCTGTGGTCATGTCGCTACCCCGTGTTGGATGTCCGCGTGCATTTGGAAAAGTCTGTACAGGTTATACGCCTGAATGCGCCGAAATTTAAACCTGCAAATGTCACCTGAATGTCACGCAGAGGCGCGGAACAGAGCTTTAAGGCACATATGAAACCTCATCCCGGCTTTGGACCGTGGTGTGTCGAAAATCCGCTGCTGGCCCCCGAAGCCCCCCTCACTGTCCCGCAATGCCCTCAACCCGCTGACGTGCCTGCCTTAAGGTTTGATCACAACAATAAGCGGTATCCCACGCGAGGATCGTTATGCGGGCATTGCGGTTTACCTTCCTGATGGTGCTGTCGATGGCACTGCTCGGTTGTGGCGATGAGGTCAAATCCCCAGCCACCCCCAGCAGCACCACCCCCGCCGATCCGGCGCTGGCGCAGATCTACAGCAACAGTTGCCAACTCTGCCACGCCAATCCCGCGGCCAATGCACCGCTCACCGGCGACCGTAAAGCGTGGGAACCGCGTATCCAGCAAGGTGCCGACACGCTCCTGGACCACGTCATCAACGGTTACAACGCGATGCCGCCGATGGGCCAATGCGTCGAGTGCACCGAAGACCAATTCCTGCAATTGATCGGTTTCATGGCCGACCAGCCCCTCCCTCAATAAGGTGCCCGGCATGACGATGGATTTGACACGGCGTCAGTTGTTGCAACGGGCAGGCATCTTCGGCGCCTTTACTGCGTTGGCGAGCATCCCGGCCCTGGGCCAGTTGATGCGCGCGCCACGGCTGATTCCCTGGCGCAACTGGTCGGGGGGGCAGAGTTGCCTGCCGGCGGCGCGACTGGCGCCGAAAAACCTCGATGAACTGACGACGTTGATCCGTCATGCCCAAGGCAAAATCCGCCCGGTCGGTTCGGCACATTCCTTCAGTGCTCTGGTGCCCACCGACGGCACGCTGATATCGCTGAGTTACTTCAACGGTCTGCTCGACCACGACCCGAAAACCCTGCAAGCCGAATTCGCCGCGGGCACTCCGATGTCGCGCATGGGTGTGCCGTTGAAAGAGATCGGCCAAGCCCTGCACAACATGGCTGACATCGATTATCAAACCCTCGCCGGAGCGATTGCCACCTCGACTCACGGCACCGGCAAAACCTTTCAGTCCTACTCGGCTCACGTCTGCGGCCTGCAACTGGTCACGGCCAACGGAGAGGTGCTGGACTGCGACAGTCAGCGCCATCGCGAAGTGTTCAACGCCGCTCGCGTCTCCCTCGGTGCGCTTGGCGTGGCGACAAGAATCCGTTTGCAAAACCGCCCGGCCTATCGTTTGCGCGAAACCCAATGGATCGCCAGGACCGAAGAACTGCTCGAAGATCTGGACAAGAACACCCGTGAAAACCAGCACTGGGAAATGCTCGTCGTCACCCATTCCGATTACGCCTTGTCCATCGCCCTCAACGAAACCGACGACCCGGCCACGCCACCGATCAGCCCTGAAGAGGAGGGCGGCAACGCGTTCGTGACCCTGATCGAGAAGATCGACAAGTACGGCAGCGACTTCCCTGATTTGCGCCGCACGCTGCTCAACAACCTGCGGCATCTGGCGAGTTTCGATGAGCGGGTGGGCGACTCGTTCGACATCTACGCCAACGTACGCACCGTGCGTTTCAATGAGATGGAGTACTCGGTGCCCGCCGAACACGGCCCAGCGTGCCTGCGCGAAATCCTCAAGCTGATTCAGGACAAAGACCTGCGCACCTGGTTTCCCATCGAGTACCGCTACGTCAAGGCTGACAACATCCCGCTGAGCATGTTCGAGGGCCGCGACAGCTGTTCGATCTCGGTGCATCAGCACTATCAAATGGACCACCACAACTTTTTTGCGGCCGTCGAGCCGATCTTCTGGAAGTACAACGGCCGGCCACACTGGGGCAAGTTGCATACGCTCAATGCGAGCACCTTGCAGCCGCTGTACCCGCGCTGGCGTGAGTTTGTCGAGGTGCGTCAGGCGCTGGATCCCAGCGGGCGGTTTCTCAATGCGCATCTGTCGTCGATATTGGGGGTGAGCTGATGGCGATCAATCGACGCAATTTTCTCCTCGGCACGCTGGGTGTCGGCGCTTTGTCAGTGGGCGTGGGCGTCTGGCTGCGACCGAGTGATCGGGGCGGCCCGTACAGCGAGTATTTCCGCGCGCTGAATAAAGAGTTGAAGGACAACGGACCGATGCGCCCGGTGTTGTTGATCGATCTGGATCGCCTCGATCACAACATCGACGTGGTGATGCAGTCGGTCAAACGCGGCGGCAAGCAATTGCGTCTGGTGGAGAAATCTCTGCCGTCACCGGGGTTGTTGAGCTACATCGCACAGCGGGCCGGGACGCAAAAACTCATGTCGTTTCATCAGCCGTTTCTCAATCACGATGCTGTCACGTTTCCCCAGTCCGACATCCTGCTCGGCAAGCCGTTGCCGGTGAGGTCGGCTGAGCTGTTTTATCAAACCCACAAAGGTCCGTTCGACCCGTCGAAGCAATTGCAATGGCTGCTCGACGGGCCTGAACGGCTGCAGCAATACCTGGCGTTGGCACAGGGGCTGGGCACGCGGATGCGCATCAACATTGAACTGGATGTCGGCCTGCATCGCGGCGGCGTCAGTGATGTGAATGTGCTTGGGCAGATGCTCAGCCTGATCAGCACCAATGCGCAGCATCTGCAATTCGCCGGGTTCATGGGTTACGACCCGTTCGTGGGCATGGGCGTGCCGGACATTCTCGGTTCGCCCGAAGAGCTTCTTGCCAAGGTCATGATGCGTTATCAGCGTTGCGTCGATTTCACCCGGCAGCAGTTTCCCGCGTTGTGGCACGACGGCTTGTGTCTTAACACCGCTGGCAGTCCGAGTTATCGCATTCATGAAAACGAGAAGCTCAGCACTGAAGTTTCGGTGGGGACGGCGATGCTCAAACCGACCCACTATGACCTGCCATCGCTGGTCGAGCACGAGCCAGCGGTTTATATCGCCACCCCGGTATTGAAAAGCACGGGCGCGGTGAACATCCCTGCACTGGATGACCAATCGAAGCTGTTTTCGTGGTGGGACACCAACCAGCGGCAGACCTTTTTCATCTATGGCGGCAACTGGATGGCCGAATTTGAATCGCCACCGGGTTTGCAAAGCAACAGCGTATACGGTCGCAGTTCCAACCAGGAGATGGTCAACGGCTCCAACGCCGTGGGCCTGACCCTCGAAGACCAAGTCTTCCTGCGTCCGACTCAGACCGAAGCCGTGCTGCTGCAATTCGGGGACTTGTTGGCGGTGCGCGGCGGAAAAATCGTCGACATCTGGCCGGTCTACACCTGAAAACGTGTGTCTGCCAAACACCCCCAAACCTGTGGGAGCAAGTCAGCGCCCACAGGAGGCGGGGTGCCTTTCAGATTCCATTCCCAAACGTCTGTAATGAAGCTTTTATGACAAAAGTTCGGTAGCACATCGCCATTCCGGTCATGCCTATGTAACGCGCTTGAGGGCCTTTCGGGGCGCTTTTCACAAGCCGAGGCGGGACGCCGGGAGTGAGGCAATGGGGACTATGGAACGCTACTCGAAAGTGGGCATGCAGGAGCTCGATCAGCGCTTGTCGAAGATCGTCGAGGCCGCGCGCAAGAAGCCGGTTTCGGTGTATCGCTACGGCGCGCCGTGGGTCTGGATCGTCTCGCAGGATGACTGGCAGGGCGCCTTGAAAGAGGTGTCCAGTTACATTCCGCCGGGCCATTCGCTGGTCTTGCTGCGCCCGCAGATCGATGACCTGCTCGACGCCCACCGCAACATCCTCCATGACCTCGACGCCGAACCCGGCATGTTGATCCCCGCGCAAACGGTCATGCACCTCCTGTTGCTGCAGTTGCTGTACTCGGTACCCAGCGAGCAGCAACTCTACGAGCAGCTCAATTACAACCTGTTGTTCCGCTGGTTCGTCGGCCTGGGCCTGAACCAGAAAGTCTGGAGCTTCAACATCCTCAGTCGCGACATCGCCACGCTGCTCAACAACCCGCGTGCGGTGCAGCTCATTCAAAAAATCATCGGCGAAGTGTTCTGCGGTGCCTTGCTGCAAATGCCTGAGTTCTCCTTGAACTTCGCGCTTCTGCACACCTGGCTCGGCAAGCACGCCTGCGCCTCAACAGCCAGCAATTGACGCAACACAGAGGGCGCTGAGGCGCCAACAGGTCATCGCGAATTCAGGGGGTAGTGTGGAACAGATTTTCACGTCACGGCTGGCGCTGTGGGGCTGGCTGCTGGTGGCGGTTGGCGCGCAGCCGGCATGGGCCGCGCCGGCCACCGAAAGTGCAGCGGCGCAGCGTCTGGTCGACGTCAACGAATACTTTGTGCGCGGCAACACCGTGCTTGATGCACGGGCCATCGAAGAGGCGGTGTACCCGTTCCTCGGTCCGCAAAAAGCGCTGAGCGACATCGAAGGTGCGCGCGACGCGTTGCAGAAGGTCTATCAGGAACGCGGCTATCAATCGGTGTTCGTCCAATTGCCGGAGCAAGCGGTGGCGGACGGCATCGTTTATCTGCAAGTCAGCGAAACCAAGGTCGGCCGGGTGCGCGTGGTCGGCGCCAAGCACTATTCGCCGCTGGACATCCGTGACGAAGTGCCAGCGCTCAAGGAGGGCGAGGTACCGGACTTCGCCAAGGTTCAGGGTGAACTGGCGCAACTGAACAAGACGCCCGGCCGGCAGGTCATGCCGCTGGTTCGCGAGGGCCAGCGCCCCGGCACCATGGACGTCGATTTGCAGGTTGAAGATCAGAACCCGTGGACGGCCAGCGTCGGTCTGAACAACGACTACAGCGCCGACACCGAAAAGCTGCGCACCGTCACCAGCCTTGGCTACAACAACCTCTGGCAGCTCGGCCACAGCATTTCCCTGACCTACTTCACCGCGCCGCAAGACACCGACAACGCCAAGGTCTGGTCGGGCTCTTATACCGCCCCGCTGACCGATCGCTGGAGCGTGCAGTTGTCCGGTTACCAGTCCGACAGCAACGTCGCCACCATTGGCGGCAGCAACGTGCTGGGCAAGGGCCATTCCTACGGGGTGTCGGCGATCTACACGCTGCCATCCAGCGGCAGTTGGTCGAACTCGTTGTCGGCGGGCGTCGACTTCAAGGACTTCGAAGAACGCCTGACCCTCTCCGGCGAGAGCGACAAGGTGCCACTGAAATACGCACCGTTCACCTTCGCCTACAACGGCTATCGCTACACCGAAAAGAGTCAGCTCGGCCTCGGTTTGAGCCTGGTCGCGGCCACTCGCAGCCTTTTTGGCTATGGCAGTTCCGACGAAGACTTCGACTACAAACGCTACCGCGCCAAGCCGAGTTTCGCCGTGCTCAAGGGCGACACCAGTTACACCTGGACCTTCGACAACGACTGGCAGAGCGCGAGCAAAGCCGCGTTTCAACTGGCGTCGGGGCCACTGGTTTCCAACGAACAATTTTCTGCCGGTGGCGCGACGTCGGTGCGCGGCTATCTGGCCGCCGAGCGCACGGGCGATGACGGTTTTCTGCTGAGCCAGGAACTGCGCACGCCCTCGCTGGCCAGGTTCGCCGGCACCTGGATGCAGGACTGGCGTTTCTATGCGTTTGCCGAAGGCGCGCAACTGTACCTGCGCGACGAACTGCCTGATCAGGACGCCAATTACGCCCTGGCCAGTGTCGGCCTCGGCACCCGCGCCAGCCTGAGCAAATGGCTGTCCGGCAGCCTCGACTGGGGTTATCCGCTACTCGAAGGGCCGAACACCTCGAAACAGGAATCGCGCCTGCACTTCAACCTTCAAGCCACTTTCTAAAGGAGCACGTTCATGCAGCGCCTCTTTCTTTCGTTGTTGATCTGCCTGGGCTTCGTGCTCCCGGCCACGGCTCAGGCCTGGTGGCAGGACGACTGGCACTACCGCAAACAAATCGCCGTCGACACCACGCCGCAAGGGGCGGCGATCAATCAGCCGCTGGGCCGCACCGCGCTACTGGTGCGCCTGCACACCGGCAACTTCACCTTCGACGGTGTGAAGGAGGACGGCTCGGACCTGCGCTTCGTCGCCGCCGATGACAAAACCGTACTCAACCATCAGATCGAAAGCTTCGACGCGCTGATGGGCATGGCGTTGATCTGGGTCGATGTGCCGAATGTCGAGGGCGGTCAGCGTCAGGACATCTGGATGTACTACGGCAATCAGAAGGCCCCGGCCACCGGCAACGGCCAACTGACCTTCGATCCGAATTACACTGCGCTGTATCACCTCGACGGTGCCACCGGCACCCCGGCCAAAGACACCACGGCCTACGGCAACACCGCGCAAAGTGCGACCGGCGCGGCGATTGACGGTGTCATCGGGCGGGCCTTGCAGTTCAGCGGCCAACCGTTGCTGTTGCCGGCCAGCCCATCGTTGCAGCACAACGCTGGCAGTGCATTCACCTTCAGCGCCTGGCTGCGACTGGATCAGGCCGATGGCGAGCAACTGATTCTGGCCCGCCGAGAAGGTGCCAACAGTTTGCTGGCGGGGGTGAATCAGGGCGTGCCGTTCGTGGAAATCGACGGCCAGCGCGCCGTTGCCACGCAGCCGCTCAACCCCGGCCAATGGCAGCACGTCGCGCTGACGGCCGAAGGTGCCAAAGTCACCCTGTACATCAACGGTCGTGAGGGGGCAGCACTGGCCCTGGCCATGCCGGCGTTCAATTCGGTCATGGCCATCGGCGCTGATCTGCAAGAAGGCCCTTATCTGCCGTTTGTAGGCGCCATCGACGAACTGCGCCTGTCAAAAGTCGCCCGCCCGGCGCCGTTGCTGCTCGCCGATGCCACCTCGCAGGGCGCCGAGTCGAAACTGGTCGCCTACGGCGTTGATGAAGAACAATCGGGCTTCGGGTTCGGCAGCCTCGGTTTCCTGCTCAACGCGGTACCGGTGGACGCCTGGGTGATCATCGCCGTGCTGGTGCTGATGATGTTCCAGTCATGGATCATCATGCTGCGCAAAAACCGCACCCTCAGCCGCGTGACGTCGGCCAACGAAGATTTCCGCGTGCAGTTCGCCAAGGTCGGCACGCGCCTGGAGATGTTTGCCGACGACGCGCAACTTGCCCAGCGCCTACAGCATTCGTCGCTGTGGCGCCTGTATCTGGTGGCCGTGAAAGAAATCCGCACCCGCCGTGAACAGGGCGCCGACACGTCATCGGTTTCGGCGGCGACCATCGAAGCCATTCGTTGCTCCATGGACGGTGTGCGTACCCGGGAAAACCAGCAACTGAGTTCGAAACTCTCGACCCTGTCCAACGCCATCGCCGGTGGCCCCTACATCGGCCTGCTCGGCACGGTGCTGGGGATCATGGTGGTGTTCCTCGGTACCGCCATGGCCGGCGACGTCAACATTAACGCCATCGCACCCGGCATGGCCGCTGCCTTGCTGGCGACAGCGATGGGTCTGTTCGTCGCGATCCCGGCGCTGTTTGGCTACAACCGCCTGATCACCCGCAACAAGGAAGTCAGCGCCGACATGCGCGTGTTCGTCGACGAGTTCATCACGCGTCTGGCGGAGATGCATGGCGAAAGCCAGTTCAGTGAGGCGTCGCACTCGCGCGGCCATCACGCCAACCACTCCGTACCGGCCTGAGGAGCACTGACATGGCGTCCGTAAATGCCTCCCACGACGATGACGAAGATTCAGCCGTAGACAGCATCAACATCACGCCGCTGGTGGACGTGCTGATGGTGGTGCTGGTGATGTTCATCCTCACCGCCACCGCGCAGGTGTCGGGAATCCAGATCAACCTGCCCAAGGCCAGCGCTGCGGTGTCGTTGTCCGAAGCCAAGACCAAGGCCATTTCGGTCAACGACGGCGGCCAGGTGTTCCTGGATGCCTACCCGGTGACCTTGGCCGAACTGGAAGAGCGTCTGCGCATCGAGAAGGCACAGAGCCCGGACTTCCCGGTGATCGTGCGCGGTGACGCCACGGTGCAGTACCAGAAAGTCATTGAAGTGCTGGATCTGTTGCGCCGGCTCGAACTGTCCCAGGTCGGTCTCGTCACCGGCAAACCGAGTCAGGGCTGAGTCATGACCGCACAACTTCCGATCGAACCGCTGCCGGTGAAGAAGTCGCCCTTGCGCTATGCGAAGTGGGGCGCGGGGCTGATTCTCGCCGCACTCGCCGCGTGGTTCCTGTGGCAGTGGGCCAACGACATGAGCGGCATCCGCCGGGAAGCGCCGAAGGTGCCGACGATCATCCCGTTGCCACCACCACCTCCGCCGCCGGAGAAACCGCCGGAGCCGGAAACCCCGGTCGAAGAAAAAGTCGTCGAGCCCGAGCCAACGCCAGAGCCGCAAGAGGTCAAGCCCGAAGAGGAAGCACCGCCATCGCCGGCGGACGATCTGGCCAACCCGATGCAAATGGATGGCGATGCGCAGTCCGGCAACGACGCCTTCAACATCGGCGCGGGCAAGGGCGGCGGCATGGTGGGCGCCGGAGGCGGGCGGTTGGGTAACGGCACTTACAGCCAGTTCCTCGCGTTCACGTTCCAGAAGCTGCTGCGCGAGAGCCCTGAACTGCGCAACCTCGCGTTCACCTTGCAGGCCGATGTGTGGCTGAGCAGCGTCGGCGAGATCACCCGGGTCGAGCTGATCAAGTCCAGCGGCAACCCTGAAATCGACACGCAGGTTTTGGCGGCGCTGCGCAATGCGCCGCACTTAAGCGAACGGCCACCGGCCTCCATGACTTTGCCTGTGCGCCTGTCCCTGCAAGGGCGGCGTGCGGGTTAACCGAATTATTACAGTTTTGCCAAAAGGAGTTGTGTGCAGATGATTTCCAATGTGAATCGATTGTCCCTGGCGGTCGGCATGGTCATCGCGACCCTGGTCGGTCAGGCCGCAGCAGCGCCTGCGCCTTCGGAAAACGCCACGATCAATCTGATCCGCTTGCTGGTCGAGCAGGGCATTTTGAAGCAGGACAAGGCCGACGCACTGATCGCTCAGGCGCAGAACGAGGCCGTCCAGGCCAAGCAGGCCGCTGCCTCCACCGCCGTGGCGGCAGGCCCCGTCGCCGCGCCTGGCGATGTGCGTGTGCAGTACGTGCCGGCGGCGGTGCGTGATCAGATTCGCGATCAGGTCAAAGCCGAAGTCATGGCCACCGCCAAGCAGGAAAACTGGGCTGCGCCCAACACCTTCCCCGACTGGGCATCGCGCATCAGCTTTGACGGCGACATTCGTTTGCGGGACGAATCGCGCTACTACTCCGACAGCAACAGCAACGAAATCGTCGACTTCGCCAAGCTCAACAACAACGGCCCGTATGACGTGAACCCCAACAGCAGCACCAGTCTGCCGCCGCTGCTCAATACCCGCGAAGATCGCACCAACCAGTTCCGCATTCGCGCACGTCTGGGCATGAAAGCGGTGATCTCGCCAGAGTGGACCGCCGGCATCCGCATCGGCACCGGCTCGGACAACAATCCGGTATCGACCACGCAAAGCCTCGGCGGTGGCTTCGCCAAAAAAGACATCTGGCTCGACCAGGGTTATCTGACCTGGAAACCTTCGGATGAGCTGACGCTCACCGGCGGGCGTTTTGCCAACCCGTTCATGTCCACCGACATGCTCTATTCCAACGACCTTAACTTCGACGGTGTGGCGGCGATTTTCGACCACAAACTCAATCGTGATTGGGGCGTGTTCGGCACCGTCGGCGCGTTCCCGGTGGACTACACAAACGACACCACCAGTAGCAACGGTTTCGACAAGCAAGAGAGCGACAACAAATGGCTGTACGGCGCGCAAATCGGCGCCAAATGGGCGGTCAACAGCAACAACCGCTTGAAGGGTGCGCTGGCTTATTACCGCTTCGACGACATCGAAGGCCAGCGCTCCAGCCCTTGCGAACCGTGGGCCGGCGCACCGGGTTGCGACAGCGACGGCAGCCGCGCAGCGTTCATGCAGAAGGGCAACAGCGTGTTCCTGGTGCGTGACATCACGTCGAACCCGCTCAACCCGACGACCACGCCGCAACCGCAATACGTCGGCCTGGCGTCCGAGTTCAACCTGCTCGATCTGAACCTGGTGTGGGACGCCGACTTGCCGCAAGACTTCAAGCTGCGCAGCCAGGGCAACTACATCCATAACCTCAGCTACGACGAAGGCGACATGCGCAAGCGTTCGGCCGGGCAAATCGTCAACAACCTCGACAGCAACGGCGATATCGAAAGCGGCGCCAATGCGTGGATGGTGCAGTTCACCCTCGGCAACGCCCTGGATCTTAAGAAGCAGGGCGACTGGAATATGTTCGCCGGCTACAAGTACATCCAGCCGGACGCCTTGCCGGACGGCTTTAACGACTCGACGTTCCACCTCGGTGGCACCAACGCCAAAGGTTATTTCATTGGCGGCAACTACGGTTTGGCGAAGAACGTTTTTGCGACCGGCCGCTGGTTGAGCACCGAGGCGGTATATGGCGCGCCGTTCGACATCGACGTCTTGCAGCTTGAGATCAACACGCGCTTCTAAGGCGCCGGGAGAGGGTTATGAACACGCGATTGTTGTTGCTGGGCCTTGGGATGTTGGTTGCCACCGGCGCCAGTGCCGAGGGCATGGAGGAGCGCTTGCGTACGCAATTGCGTAGCACCACCCAGCAGTTGCAGGCCTTGCAAAGTCAGCAGGCTCAGGCCAGCGCTGCGCAACTGGCAGCGCAAAACGAGGCTAAGGCTGCGCAGGCGCAAATCAAGCAATTGACCGCTGAACTGGCCAAGGTCAAAGGCGTCGCCGAGCAATTGGCCGGGCAGCAGCAGAGCCTGCACAGCCAGGCGCAGGCGCAAGTGGCGGCCAGCGCTGAGCAGACCGGCAAGTACAAGAAGGCCTATGACGAGTTGTTGGTCATGGCCCGTGCGAAAGAAGCCGAGCGTTCCAGGCTACAAGCGCAATTGACTGAACGTGACACACAAGTGCAGCAATGTTCAGTCAAGAATCAGCAGATGTACGGCGTCGCCAAGCAGATCCTCAGTGCCTACGAAAACATCGATGTGGCCGAAGTAATGAAGATCCGCCAGCCCTTCGCGGGCAGCGCCCGGGTCAAGTTCGATGAACTGGCCCAGGGGTTTGGCGACGAGCTCTACAAGACTCAATTCGACGCGCCGCAAGCCGCGCTCGCGCACTGATAAACAAGGAAGAAACAATGACTCAATTGATCACCCACGTTTCCCCGCAATCGCTGACCGACGTCCTGCAAGCGGCCGGTTATCGCGTCAACCAGACCGAACAGAACGGTATCGTCCAATTGCTCAGCGCCAGTCAGGGCATCGGTTATGCCGTGCGTTTCGGCAACCCGGCGGTGGAGCAGGGCACCTACGTCGATTTCACGTTCAGTTGTGCGCTGCGCGTGCAGGGTGAGCTGCCACAAGGTGTGGCCGAGCAGTGGAACGCGACGCGACGTTTTGCAAGGCTGTCGTTGCAGGGCGAGTTTCTGGTGATGGAAATGGACGTGGTGCTGGCCGCCGGCGTGAGCAGCGATCACCTGCGCGGCAATCTGGAACTGTGGGATCGCTTGCTGCAGGAATTCATCGTTTATCTGCGTGACTTCAGCCAGGCCGCTCACGCCTCGACTGCAAAAGTTGCCATCGCTGAGCAAGAGGAAGTCGCGCTGTGAAAAAGCCTGCCATGGTGATCGGCGCTGGAGCAGTGGCGCTGTTGGTGGTAGCCGTGGCGCTGGTGCTGCGGCCGGGCAGTGACCCGGTCGCCGCCCAGCAACCGGCACCGGTGTCGACGGCGGTAGCGGGGCCGGCGGTCGCGCGGTTGGGTAATCAGCAGGTTTCGCCTGACGAATTGCAGGCACTGCTGGCGGCCGTACCGCCAGAAACCCGCGAACAACTGCGCGGTAATCGTGAAGCGCTGGAGCGCTGGATCCGCACGCGACTGGCCGAGAAAGCCGTGCTGGAGCAGGCCGATGCGCAGGGTTGGGCGCAGCGCCCGGACGTCGCGCGACAAACTCGGGCGGCGACTGAGCAGATCGTCTTTCGCGATTACCTGCGTTCGGTCAGTGAGGTGCCGGCCGATTACCCGAGTGCGACCGAGTTGCAGAAGGCGTATGACGCCGGCAAGGTGAACTGGCAGACCCCGGCGCTGTATCGGGTCAGCCAGATTTTTCTTGGGGTGAATGAGCCGCAGACTCTTGACGCCGTGCGCAAGCAGGCGCTCGATCTGAGCAAAAAAGCGCAGGCGACACCGGCGGAGTTTGCCGCGCTGGCGATTCAGTATTCCCAAGATCGCGTCACCGCTGAGCGTGGTGGTGATACCGGTTTGCAACCGTTGCAGCAACTCGTTCCTGAGGTGCGCGGTGCTGTGGCGCGGCTGAAGGTCGGCGCGGTGTCTGAGCCGGTGCAAAGTGCGGCCGGTTTCCATGTGATCAAACTCACCGAACAACAACCCGCGCGCACTGCGACACTGGATGAACTGCGCGATCAACTGACGCAGGCCTTGCGTGCCCAGCGTCAGGAGCAGATTGCGCAGGCGTATCTGGACGGGATGCTCAACACGGCGACGCTGAGTATCGACGGGGCGCAACTCAATAAAGTCCTCGAGGAAAAACACTGATTTTTTATCCGATACAAAAACTTTGGGAGTCTGATTCAGAAATTTTTCACAGTGCACAAAGCCAATAAAATACAAAGATCGACAGGGAGTCATCGATGTCATTCAACGAACCCGCAGGACGACAGGGCAGCGCCGATTTTCGCTGGGCGCAGGACGGCAGCGAACCCTGGCTGTCACACACCGCGAGCATCGACGCTGAGGTCGCGCAGTATTTTCTGGTCAGCGCTCGCTGCGGTTGCTTTATGCAGGCCGCGCGCAGCCTCAACGTGCGTTCGACCCTGCTGCGCAAACAACTGGCGCAGCTTGAACAGGAGCTCCAACACACATTGTTCAGCTTTCAGGGAAGCGCACTGAGCCTGACCCGCGAAGGCCAGCAACTTCAGGCCAAACTGGTCGCCCTGGCCAACGAGCGCAAACTGCCGGTGGTTGAGCAGCCGCTGATTCGCCTGGCCGTCGCCGAGTCCATCCTGCACGACATCCTCGGGCGCGATCTGATCGCACTGCTGCGCCGCAATGCCAGTGTGCGTCTGGACATCATCGCCCTCGACAGCGAACTGTCACTGCGCGCCGTCAGCGCCGATGTCATCCTGTGGCTGGCCCACGGCGAAACCCCCAACCCTGGCCCGACCTTCGCCACCCAGCCACCGCAGCGCCTGGCGAGCCTGGACTACCTTCCCCACATCGCCAAACGCTACTCCCGCGTCACCGCACGCCCGGCGAGTGCCGATGACCTTGCCGATTTCATGCTGGTGCAATGGCAGCATGACCGGCAGATCGACAGCTTTCGCCCATGGAACGATCTGGTCGAACAACGTTTGGCGGGTGTGGTGCAGATGCAGTCTTATGAATTGATGCTGGAGATGATTCGCTGCAGCGCTTGCATCGGTTTGTTGCCGGCTTACATGAGCCGGTTTGATCGTGGGTTGGTGGCGTTGCCCGGATTGTTCGATGAGCCGATGCGATTGCAAGCGTGGCTGGCGGTGAATGCCCAATCGCAAGACATCGCCGAAGTACAAACCCTGATCGAACTCATCCACAACACCTTCAACGAGCGCCACGAATGGTTCCAGACTTAACCCCGCCCCCTGTGGTAGCGGGCTTGCTCGCGAAAGCGGCCGAACAATCAACAACAGCGTTGAATGACACACCGCATTCGCGAGCCAGCCGAATCGTCGCCACGCCGCTCTCACCGTTTTGCACCTCGCCAAATTGATAACCGCCAGTTTAGAGTGATCGGCCACCCATCGATCCAGGAAGGATCCGCCATGCCCGAGCACAGCCCCGCGATACATCTCGAACGTTTCAACGAGTCCCACGTTGAGAGCGTTACCGCGCTCTATAACGATCCAGCCGTTGCCCGGCAGGTGTTGCAGATGCCGTTTCAATCCGCCGAGATCTGGCGGCAACGGCTGATGGCGGAAAACGAACGAACGGTGAAACTGGTGGCGCTGCATCAGGGCGCGGTCATCGGCCATCTGGGGCTGGAAAACTATTCGCGGATTCGCCGCAGCCACGCCGGCAGTCTCGGCATGGGCGTAGCGCTCGCCTGGCAGGGCAAAGGCGTGGGTTCGAAACTGTTGGCAGCGGCGCTCGAGGTTGCCGACAACTGGATGAACCTGCACCGCGTCGAACTTTCGGTGTTCGCCGATAACGAGGCGGCCATTGGTCTCTACCGCAAGTTCGGTTTCGAGACCGAAGGCCTGTTTCGCGATTACGCGGTGCGCGACGGGCAATGGGTCGACACCCTGAGCATGGCCCGTCTGCGCAGCTCATCGAAGGGTTGAGTCAGTCGCCCAAGGCAAACGCCACCGCCGACTGTGCATGCAGCTCGGTGGTGTCGAGCAGGGGCACGGCGCTGTGTTCGGGTTTGATCAGCAGGCCGATTTCCGTGCAACCAAGAATGATCGCCTGAGCGCCGCGTGCGGTCAGCGATTCGATCACCCGTTGATAGATTTGCCGCGACTCGTCACTGATCACGCCGACACACAACTCGTCGTAGATAATCCGGTGCACCTCCTTGCGCTCAGCGTCGTCCGGCACCCATACCGTCAGGCCTTGGGCGATCAGGCGTTGCTTGAGAAAGTCCTGTTCCATGGTGAACGCTGTGCCGAGCAACCCGACGGTGCGCGCATCAATCGCCAAAGCCGCCTGCGCCGCCGGTTCGGCGATGTGCAGGAACGGAATGTTGATCGCCGCCTGAACGTGATCGGCCACCTTGTGCATGGTGTTGGTACACAGCACCACGCATTCAGCTCCACCCGCTTGGAGCCTGCGCGCCGCATCCACCAGAATCGCCGCTGCGTCATCCCAGCGCCCGGCATGCTGTGCCTGTTCGACCGGGCCGAAGTCGACGCTGTACATCAGCACTTGCGCCGACCGTAATGGACCAAGGCGATCACGCAACTGCTGATTGATGAGTCGATAATATTCGGCGCTGGACTCCCAGCTCATGCCGCCGATCAGGCCGATGGTGCGCATTGAATGTCCTCGGGCAATGGCCTGTATCGGTCGATTCAGGCGTGCCCCGAGTGTCCTTCGGTTCAATGACGGATACCAGCGTCAAATCAACTGTATCGCTGAAGTTTTGCTCAGGTGTCAGGGTGCTGGTTCTGGCAATGGGGCGACGTGATTACATCCGGCTGCCAGCGTTTTGGCATACCCCACATCCGGGCGCCACGGCTCCAGATTCCATTCTGGTTTGTCGCGAGCGATGGCCAGGTGGCAAATCAACTGGTGACGCATGCCATGGGTGTTTTGCCAGTAGCGACTATTGGAGTAATCGCGTGTGAGTTCATTCCACAAGTAAGCAGTGCCCGATTCCAGCGTTCTCCTGGCACACGGGGTGGGGGTGATGGAAAACGACCACTGGTAGTCTCTGTAAAACCAATGGGCACTTTCGATGTATTTATTGCAGCGCTCTGCGACCACAATGACGCTGTCACCGGACGCAGTGTCTTGCGCATGGGCGGTAGAAATGCCGAGCACTGTCAGACAGGCAGCTGCCAGTGCACGCGCGAGGAGGTTCGAGGGCGGGTTGAGTATGTTCATTGTGTGATTCCCTGATCTGCTGCTACGTAGGTAAATGTGGCCTTACCGGTTATGACGGTGGGAAGTGCTACACGAATGATCGGTACGGTAATTTTCGGGTTGGTGGCGTTATAAAAATCCCTTTGGTTGTATCGCGCATCGGCGAGCGCATTAGGATCGTTTTTTGCTGGCACGTAAAAGAACGCGAGTATTGGTAAAACGTTTGGTTTACCGGCGACCCAGGTTTTAACGAGTACGTCGTTCCATTGGTCGAAGCCTGTTGCGCCTAGCAGTGATTTAGCGCGTAACGACTGATAAAACGCCGGGCCGGCCAGCATATTGCGTTCGTCCCTCACGTCGAAATCGCACTGGCGCCTGTTTTGGTCGCCGGGTGCCGAACTCCAGGCGTTCTTGAATTGCTCGGCTGTGGTGATACCAGCGTCCTGACAATGTCCACTATCAGGATAAGACCGGTCGGCCACACACACTGCGGTTGAACTGCGATACCACCCGTAGGAGTCCATGGGATAGGAACACAGCACCTGCAGTTGCTCGGTATTCGCAGGCCTCTCCAGTACGGGATAAAGAATGTAGCCATTGGCATTGGTTTTATTCCAGGCGAACTTGTTAAAGTTGCTATCAACCCGCAAGTAGGAAAAGTTGATACCGCCATTTTTAATGGAAGTGGGGCTGGGGTCCCAGACTTTATAGGTGTTGTTCGGATCTTTGTCCGTGACCCTTATCATGACACCTGAACACAGAAACGCAGGTTGCGAATTCACTTTGTTGCAATTCGGAAACTGGCGACCGTACAGCGTAGTGAGATAAGCAGCGGTGGCCGCGCCATCCATTCTCTGGCTCTGAACACTGGTCCCGCTGATGACATCAGGCGTTTGCGATGCAGGTTGTGAGCAACCAACCAAAAGAGCGAAAAACAGTAATGCAATTATTTTGTTCATGGTTTGTCTTCGTCCGGTTAAAAACAGGTGGAAAAATCGATTGCACGTTGTTTGTGGAACTGCATTCGTTAGCCATTACGAGAATATGCCGCGTACTTCGGTGCAGCGTTGCAAGCGCTTATGGCGTAACTGTTTGATCCGCAGGGATATATTCGAACTTCGCTGTGCCTGGAATGCTGGTCGAGAGCACAAGACGAATGATCGGCACGATGATTTTCGGGTTGGTCGAGTTGTAGAAATCCCGCTGATTGTATTGAGCATCCGCCAGGGCCTGGCCGTCTTGCGTGTAGAAGAAGGCCATGATCGGAAACTTGTTCGCCGGGAACGATTGCGCACAAGACTTCTCTGGATCGGTGCTGAGGGGATCGCACCAGGTCTTGATCGTGAGCTCGTTGTGTTCATTGACTCCACTCCCGTTCACCAGGCTTCTGGCGCGGATCGACTGATAAAAAGCAGGGCCGGCGAGCGCATTGTGATTGTCATTCACGTCGAATCCGCACTGCCGCTGGTTGGGGTTGCCCTCCGGTATCCTCCACACGGCGAGCCACTGTTCTGCGGTCGTTACCCCAGTGTCTTGGCACAGTCTGCTTTGAGCCGGATAGCTTGGGTGCGGACCGCATGGCTTGTCTGCCTCACGGGTGTGGGACCAAGCGTCATAAGGGTAAGCGCACAGATAGTGCATTTTGTATTTATCGACCGGCGCTTCGAGGACGGGGTAAAGGATGTAACCGTTTGCACGCTCATAGGCGAAGCGACCGAAGTCTGCATCCGCCCGCAAGTATGAAAATGCGACACCACCCTGTCTCACTGAAAACGGGCTGGGTTCCCAGACTTTATAACTGGTGCTCTTCAAAGTGACCCTTATGGTCACGCCGGAACAGAGAAATGCAGGTTGCGAATTTACTTTGTTGCAGTTGGGGAATTTGCGCCCGTATAGCGTTTGCAGATAAGCAGCGATGGCGAAGCCATCCATTACTTGCGTACTACTGGCGTTAATCATTGTCGGCGGTCGTGGACTGGTTTGTGAACAGCCGGCCAACAGGGTGATAAACATTAAGGCTATTAGATAACGCATGACGCTGTCCCTACTTTCATTCGCAAACTGAAACCGTTAATGGGTAGCTGTTGTGCAGAGTGCTGGCCTGGTCAGAGCGTCACGCGTAAGTACCAGGAAAAGATGATCGGCTCGTTTGTGCCGGTTTTTCTGAGGGTGTAGTTGAATAACCCCAGCTTCCCTTTGTTCGTTATGATCCAACTCGCCGGGACGGGAACGTTTGTATAAGTCGCCTGGGTGATTTCAAATTCTTCACTGTCGTGGCGATCTGTTCCAACGGTCAAAGAGATCCGGGCTTTGTAAGCCGCTTCAAGGGTAGGGTAGTAAATTCTAAGGTTGTCCTTGGCGGCGTTCAGCGTCGGTTCCGGCAGATCGTGTCTTTGCCTGGTGACTGTCAATCGCAGGTCTTTCGATGGCAGATCTTCATCGGTGCCGGGCAGCCGGACGGTGTAGTAAACCGCAGCGCCGCTTCCCACGGTGTCCACCACTTCCTGGCGAGGAACAAGAAAACGCAACGTCTGGCCAGCGACAGTTATGTTCTGAATTTCGCTGCCATAAGTGGAATTACGCCCCAGCCAATACACCTTGACGCTCTGTCCTTCATCGGAGCCGGTGTATTTCACCTCGACCGTCGCGTGCTGCCGGCGTTTTTCAAGGTTGTTGTCGCGTCGCCGTCTAACTATGCCGCTCTTTTCTCGGTCTGCTGCTGCCGATCCGGGTTCAACATCACAGTGCCCATCGGCTCCCAGTTTCTTGTCTGGCCAGACCA
>NZ_CAXAOQ010000046.1:0-29381 GCF_963970575.1 Pseudomonas sp. EA_65y_Pfl2_P74 | reverse complement strand
CGCCCAGCGCCGCTATGTCTCACGCCATGCCCATGAGGAGGCCTTTGAGCGAATGGAGCAGCGGATGCTGGCTCATCCGCAGATGATGGCCAGCCGAAGATCCATCGTTGAGCACCCTTTCGGCAATTTCAAGCAATGGCTGTTTGGGAATGGTCGCTTCCTGCTGCGTCAGTTGGAGGGAGCAAAAGCGGAAATAGCCTTGGCGGTGAACGCTTACAACCTCAAGCGAGCGATTAGCGTGCTCGGAGCCCGCCAGTTGATGGCGCTAATGGGCTGAAAGGCCTTTTTTCGTCTGTTGCCCGCACAAAAACAAACGCCCCGAACAAGTCGGGGCGTTTTGTTGGGCCTTCATCAGTGTGTTTTCACACAGTCTGTTCGGCGGGTTTTTTCATTCTGGTGTTTAACAAATCAGGAGTCAGAAATGAGCCAAGTCACTGTACGTTCCGTGGTCTATCAGATTGATGGCCAGCCTTTTGAAGGCCGGTTAGCCTTCGATGCCGATCATAAGGGCGCGCGCCCGGGTCTGTTGATGGCCCCGAACTGGATGGGCGTCAGTGCCGGCGCCGAAGAGATCGCCAAATCGGTCGCAGCCAAAGGCTACGTGGTGTTGATCGCTGACGTTTACGGTCAGGCGGTGCGTCCGCAGAACGCCGATCAGGCTGGTGCGGCGATGATGCCGCTGAAAAATGATCGGGCCTTGCTGCGCAAGCGCATGCAAGCGGCGTTCGAGCAGTTGCACGCGCAGGGTGAAGCCGCGGTCGATATTTCCAGGCTGGCGGTGTTCGGCTTCTGTTTTGGCGGTTGTTGTGCGCTGGATCTGGCGCGTACCGGTGCGCCGGTGAAGGCCGTGGTGTCGTTCCACGGTACGCTGGATTCGCCAAACCCGGCGGATGCGAAGAACATCAAGGGCTCGGTGCTGGTGTTGCATGGTGCTTCCGACCCCTTGGTGCCGAAAGAGCAATTGCCGGCTTTCGAAGATGAGATGAACGCGGCGAACGTGGACTGGCAATTGCTGAGCTACGGCGGTGCAGTGCACTCGTTTACCGATCCGCACGCCAATGTGCCGGGCAAGATGATGTACGACGCGAAGACCGCTGCGCGCGCCTTCAAGTCGATGCATGACTTATTGGATGAAGTGTTCAGGGGCTGATTCAGGCGGCGCCTGTTCTGGCCTCTTTTCCCGCATTGGAACGCGTTCCAGTGCGGGAACAGGCTTGCTCGCGAAGAGGGTTAATCAGCGACACAAGATTCAGGGCAATTCAATCCGCTCACTTTCCCCGGGCACTGTCGGCCAATCCCCGGCCGCCCATTTGCGCCGTGCCTCATCAATGGCTGCCGGATCGCTCGCGACAAAATTCCAGTTGATCCGCCGAGGTCCGTCCAGCGGGGCACCGCCGAACACCACAGCATGACAATCAGTCTCGGCAAACAAGCTCATCTCTTCCCCGGGCGGGAGCACGACCAATAGATGGGGGGTGATCGTTTCGCCATTCAATTGCGCATCACCACTCAACACATACACCGCCCGTTCTTGATGCTCGGTCGGGATCAGCAGTGTGGTTGCCGCTTGCATTTTCACTTCGGCGTACAGCGTAGGAGAAAGCACCGGTACCGGCGATTCAAGACAAAAGCCTGACCCGGCAATCATCCTTATCTGCACGCCGAGGTTATCGCTGACGGGTAGCGTCGCCGCCGGGTGATGGCTGTAATGCCCAGGGCCTTGCTCATGATCCTTGGGCGAGGCCAGCCAGATCTGCAAACCGTGCATGGTGAAGCTTTGCTCCCACAACGGCTCGGGTGTGCGCTCGACGTGAGCGATGGCGCTGCCAGCGGTCATCCAGCTGACATCGCCAGCGCTGACCACCTGATCGGAGCCGAGGCTGTCCTTGTGCTGGATTTGCCCTTCAAACAGATAGGTGAGGGTCGACAGGCCGATGTGCGGATGCTGTCGGATGTTCATGCCTTTGCCCGTCGGATAAATCGTCTCGAGCATGTGATCAAAAAACACGAAAGGCCCGACGCTGCGGCATTTGGCTGACGGCAGTGGGCGCAGAATCGGCTGGCCTTCGACGTCTTCGGCGCGCGCGCGGATGATCAGAGGTTGCGTGTCCATGGTGCATTCCAGGCTGAGCGGGTGATGTGCAGAGCATAACCCGCCGCAGCGCGCGTGTTGATTATTGGCTGTCGAAGCCTTGTGGCGCGTGGGTTTCGATCGTCACGTCGGTGGTGGTCATCAGCTTGTGGATTGGGCAGCGGTCGGCAACGCGCAGCAGTTCTTCACGCTGGGCGTCAGTCAATACGCCTTTGAGGGTGAGTGTGACGTGCAAGACGTATTTGCCTTTTTGTTCTTCGCTGTTGTCGCGTTTGACGTCGACACCTACGCCCGTCAGCGGGATGTCTTTCTTCTTTGCGTACATCTTCAGGGTTATTGCCTTGCAGGCCCCCAGAGCCGCGTCAAAGTAATCATGCGGCTCGGGGGCCGAGCCTTCGCCACCGGCAGATTTCGGTGCGTCGGCAAACAGTTCGTGGTCATCGATCCTTACGGTGTGACGAAAGCCTTCAGCGGAGACGGTATTGACGGTAACGGTCATGGGAACCTCACTGGCAGTAGGAAAAGTCGTTCGATCAAAAAAGACCTTGCAGTTATAGAGCATTCCTACCGGCACGCGTTCCACTTTCCTGCGGGATGAACCCTTGTCGTCAGGACGGGGTCTAGGTTATGCCTACTTGTTGGAGATTAATTGTGTCCCTGTATCGTTTGAGTCTTGCCTGCCTTCTGGCCTTTGCCAGTTCGGCCAGTGCCCGCGAATACACCTACAGCGACGCGCACCTGCACTACGTGGATTTTTTCCAGGAAACGGCTGGCATGTCGAAACTGCTGACAGCCATGAAGGACAACTTCGTCGAGCATGTGATGATTTCCGGTATTCCCGTGGCCAAAAAGTGGCACGAAGACGAACCCAAACGCCCGCGTTATTACGCCGGCGATGATGCCGATGCGTATTGGTACAGCGCCACCGACGTGATCGTTGCAGATGCGGTGCAAAAACTAACGCCTGAACAACGCCCCTTTTTCCATCCCTTCCTTTCAGGTTTCAACCCCAACGACAAAAACTCTGCTGCGCACATCCAGCGCATGCTCGATCTGTACCCGGGGCTATGGCAGGGCATCGGCGAGGTGTTCACCCGCCATGACGATCTGACGGCGCTGACGTCTGGTGACACGCCACGCGCCAATAACGAAGCGATGACCAGGATCTATCATCTGGCGGCGGAAAACGATCTGCCGGTGATGCTGCACTCCAACATCACCTCCAAACGTGAGAAAAATCCGCTTTATCTGAGGGAAATCGAAGAGCCGCTGCGTAATCATCCGCACACCCGATTTATCTGGGCGCACGCGGGGACAAGCGCCGAGATTCATCGGCATCAGACACAGTTGAAATTCCTGCTTGCGACCCTGACGCGGATGCTTGAGGCCTATCCGAATCTCTACATCGATCTGTCCTGGACCATGCTCACTCCGTATCTGCTGGATGCGCAGGGGAAGCCGCGCCCGGTATGGCTGGCACTGGTAGAGCGTTATCCGGAGCGCTTCATGCTCGGTTCGGACGTGGTCGGGCGATTCAACAGGCTCGGTCAGGAAATGCACAGCTTCAAACCGTTTCTCGATGCGCTACCGGAAGACGTCGCCCATAAAGTCGCAAAGGACAACTTCCTGGCGATCTTGCCACGAACGGAGCTCAAATCCGCTAAAACCACGCTGAATCGATAATGCCGCGTGTTCGGAGTATTAAGGCGTTTTGATATCACGTTTTGGTCTTACGCAAATTTCCGCCCGGCCGATACCTTCTAGAGCAACCAGCTGCAGGGTTGATGCAGCGCTTTTGGAAGGAACCAGAGCAATGAGTATCCGTAGTCTCAATATTGCCCCGCGCGCCGGATTGGGTTTTGGCCTGTTGGCCCTCATGGTGTTTGCCCTGGGGGCGTTCGCCTTGCTGCAAATGTCCAACATGCGTGCCCAGTCTGATGAGGTCGATAAAAACTGGTTGCCGAGCGTGATGGCCGTCGGCGAGATGAGTCAGGACATGCTTCGCCTGCGGGCGTTGACCATGCGCCTGTTGATCGACCGTGATCGGCAGGCGCTTGAGCAGAATGTTGCCAAACTCAATGAGTTGCGCGGCGTGCTCAGTGAAGCCCAGCAACGATATGACGTGCTGATCGTGCTGCCCCAGGAGCGTCAGTTGTTTGATCGTTTCAAAGTTGCCGAGCACAAGTACCTGGAGTTTCAGGCGCAGGTGATGCAGTTGTCCGCACAGAGTCGGGTAGAGGAGGCGGCGGCGATTCTCAACACTCAGATGAGCCCGTTGGCCGATGACATCACGGTCACCCTGCGTGAACTGGTCGAACTGAACAAGCACAACGCCAATCTTGCTACCGAAGCTGCACGGTTGGTGTTCATCAATTCGCGGGTGTGGGTCGGTGTGATGATCGCCGTCACGGCGTTGATCACCATAGGCCTGGCGTTGTTACTGACCCGCAGCATCGTGATGCCGTTGGCGCAGTCGTTGGGCGTGGCGCAAGTGGTGGCCGGAGGTGATCTGACTGGAGAGATCGACATTGCAGGCAAGGACGAGCCGGCGCGACTTCTGCAAGCGCTGCAAAGCATGCAGCACAATCTGCGTGACACGATTCGGCATATCTCCCAGTCATCCAGCCAGTTGGCTTCGGCGTCGGAAGAACTCAGTTGTGTCACGGAAGACGCTACGCGCGGACTGCATCAGCAGAGTCTCGAAATCGAGCAGGCGGCCACGGCGGTCAATCAGATGACGGCAGCGGTGGAGGAGGTGGCCAGCAACGCGGTGGCGACGTCCGAAGCCTCGCGCGAATCCGATCGTATTGCCCAGCATGGTCGTGAACAGGTGCGCCAGACCGTGACGTCGATTGAGTGTCTCGCCCAGGACGTTACCAATAATGCGAGTCAGGTGGAGGATTTGGCGCAGAAGGTTCATGGCATCAGCAAGGTACTGGATGTCATTCGTTCAATTGCCGAGCAGACCAATCTACTGGCCCTTAACGCTGCGATAGAGGCGGCGCGGGCCGGCGATGCCGGGCGTGGGTTTGCAGTGGTGGCCGATGAAGTGCGGGCGTTGGCCCATCGTACCCAGCAGTCGACGCAGGAAATCGAGCAGATGATTGGCGGTATTCAGCAGGGCACCGATTCGGCGGTCAGTTCGATGCAGCAGAGCAATGGGCGAGCGGGTTCAACACTGGAGTTGGCCAAAGCTGCGGGAGTGGCGTTGGAGGAGATTGCGTCGGCGTTTACGCTGATCAACGAGCGCAATCTGGTGATCGCCAGCGCTTCGGAAGAGCAGGCCGCGGTAGCGCGGGAGGTGGATCGCAATCTGATGAACATCCGCGATCTGGCGATGCAGTCGTCGGCGGGGGCTAATCAAACCAGTGCAGCGAGTCAGGAGTTATCGCGGTTGGCGGTGGATCTGAACACCATGGTGGCCAAATTCTCGGTATGACTCGATAGCCGATCGCAACGGTGAACCCGCTCACAGTGGTTGTGTGTTGTTGCGCAAATTGCAGGCATGAAAAAGCCCCGCTTTGCGGGGCTCTTCAATATCGCGCTGGATCAGCTACCTTTGACAACCTTGCCGTTGACCGTGCCGTCCTGGAGCATGATGTTGTACTCCTTGCCGTCGGTTTCAACCTGTTGCAGGCGAACCAGCAGATAGTCCCAATCCTTGGCGAACCACAGGACGGTGATGCGCTTGCTTTGTGTCGGGTCGCGCACGCGCTCGACTTTGATCGAATCGATCTTGCCAGCCTTGGTGTCGACCTTTTCCGAGCCCAGCACGCGGAAGTCATAGGTGTCGACTTCGCCATCATCGACCACTTGGTAGCTCATGGTCTTTTTGCCGGCCGCTACGTCATGTTGCAGCGCCAACTGATAAGTGGATTTGTCGACCATGCCACGGTTGAGCGGGATCTTCACCGCGTCGCCACGGTCAGTGCCGGTAACCATTTTGCTGTTCCAGTCGAAATCCAGGTCAGCCTTCTTGGCTTTGCCCAGGCCACCCCGTTCGAAGTGGTAGGACTGCGGCAGCAAGGTGTCCTTGTCCAGGGTCAGGGTGCTTTTTTCACTCAGGCTGGCAATCATCATCGATGCCTTGAAGCTGAGCGTCCAGACGCCGTTGGCATCCTTGGTCAGGCTGCGTTCGGCGGTGCCGCTCATGGGCAACTGTTTCCAGTCGGCGGTATAGCTGGCGGAGAACGGTTGAAGGTCTGCTGCCTGCGCTAAAGGCAGGGCGAGCAGAGCGCAAGCGAAGAGCAGGGCGCGACGCATAATATCTCCTAGTTTCGAATCAAGTGGCCGCTGGCCGCGAGTAGCTGGCTATCCAGTAAAGCACCTTGTTCTCCGAGCGTCAGCCTGCCTTCGGCAAACCAGCGTACCGCCATCGGATAGATAAGGTGCTCCTGAACGTGAACCCGTTGCGCCAGACTCTGCGGCGTGTCGTGCAACTCTACCGGTAATACTGCCTGTACGACCAGTGGTCCGCCATCGAGTTCCTCGGTGACGAAGTGTACGGAGCAGCCGTGCTCGGTGTCGCCGGCTTCCAGCGCGCGCTGATGAGTGTGTAACCCTTTGTATTTGGGCAGCAGCGACGGATGGATATTGAGCAGGCGACCCTGATAGTGGCGAACGAAATCAGCGCTGAGAATGCGCATGAAACCGGCCAGTACCACGAGTTTGGGATTGAATTCGTCAATCAGTTTGATCAGGGCAGCATCGAAGGCCTCGCGACCTTCGAATGCCTTGTGATCCAGCGAGCGGGTGGCGATACCCGCGTCACTGGCGCGTTGCAGGCCGTAAGCGTCGGCGCGGTTTGAAATCACCGCAGCGATGCGAACCGGGCTGTCGCCGGTCCGCGAGCTGTCGATCAAGGCCTGCAAGTTACTGCCGGTGCCGGACAACAGCACCACGACATCACAGGTTGCGGACATTAATGAGCCTTAAGGTTCTTCAGATCAACCTGAGCTGCGCCTTCGGCGGCGGCAGCGATCTGACCGATGACCCAAGGCTGCTCACCCGCTTCACGCAGGGTGTTCAGGGCCACTTCAACGTGCTCCTGAGCCACGCAGATGACCATGCCTACGCCGCAGTTCAGTACGCGGTGCATCTCGGTTTCGTCAACGTTGCCTTTTTCTTGCAGCCAGTCGAAGACGGCCGGGCGAGTCCAGCTGGCCACGTCAACAACGGCCTGGGCGCCTTTTGGCAGAACGCGCGGGATGTTGTCGAGCAGGCCGCCGCCGGTGATGTGGGCCATGGCTTTGACGGCGCCGGTGTCTTTGATCAACTTGAGCAGCGGCTTGACGTAGATGCGGGTTGGCGCCATCAGCAGGTCGGTCAGCGGTTTGCCGTCGAGCTGGATGTTTTCGATGTCGGCGCCGGACACTTCGATGATCTTGCGGATCAGCGAGTAGCCGTTGGAGTGCGGGCCGGACGATGGCAGGGCGATCAGGGCGTCACCGGTGGCGACTTTCGAGCCGTCGATGATTTCGGCTTTTTCCACGACACCGACGCAGAAACCGGCCAGGTCGTAGTCTTCGCCTTCATACATGCCAGGCATTTCTGCGGTTTCGCCGCCCACCAGCGAGCAACCGGACAGTTCGCAGCCAGCGCCGATGCCGGTAACGACCTGGGTTGCAGTTTCGACGTTGAGTTTGCCGGTGGCGTAGTAGTCGAGGAAGAACAGTGGCTCGGCGCCGCACACCACCAGATCGTTCACGCACATGGCAACGAGGTCGATGCCGATGCTGTCGTGCTTGTTCAGGTTCAGTGCCAGACGCAACTTGGTGCCGACGCCGTCAGTGCCGGAGACCAGCACAGGCTGCTTGTAGCCGGCCGGGATTTCGCAGAGGGCGCCGAAACCGCCCAGGCCGCCCATGACTTCCGGGCGCGCAGTGCGCTTGGCGACGCTCTTGATGCGTTCGACCAATGCTTCACCGGCGTCGATGTCTACACCGGCGTCCTTGTAGCTCAGGGAGGGTTGCTTGCTCATGATCCAGGCCTTTAGGGGGGATTCAGGGGTAACGACCGAGTTCAGCGGGAACGCCGAAGTCGATGGGGCGATTGCCTCACGCGAGTTTCGAGGTGCCCGGCTGTTGCCGGTCTGCGAAGGCGCGCGATTTTATCAGGCTTGAGGGGCAGCGGCCATCCTCGCACCGACGGGCAGGGGCATATCGGCCGAAATTTTTTGCAATTGAGCCGTCCGGGTGCCTGTATAAGGTGTTGCAATTAACCGTCTATCGTTATCACTGTGCAAAAACTTACCGCCGCTGTGTGAATGTTTTGCAACGGCCGGTGGTCACAGCCTTGCTCAATCGGTTCACGCGGCCTGTTCCAGCCGCTCCTGTCGACGGGAATTTTCCATGCGTTTTTGTAAATTGTTGTTTGTGTCCTGTTTGTCTGTGGTCAGCCTGGCGAGTCATGCCGAAAACCTCAAAGGCCTTTATCAAGTGCGTGAGCCGGTCAGCGGCCAAGCGCCGCAAGAGCGTGATCGCGCGACCCAGGCCGCGCTGGACACCCTGGTGTTGCGCCTGACCGGTGATCCTAAAGCCCCGCAAAATCCCGGGTTGGCGCCGATCAGGAAAGATCCGCAGCAGATCATCACCCGGTTCGGCTTTGATGCCGGTCCACCTGAGGTGCTGAAAGTCGATTTCGACCCCAATACCACCGAGCAGGCCTTGCGCCGCGCCGGGTTATCCCTGTGGGGGGCCAGTCGGCCGTCGATTCTGGGTTGGTGGCTGAGTGACTCGACCGAGGGTTCGAGTCTGGTCGGTGATGGTCAGGCCGCTGCTGCGCCGCTGCGTGCAGCCGCTCAGCATCGCGGTTTGCCATTGCGTTTGCCGCTGGCGGACCTCAGCGAACAATTGGTTGCTAGCGCGCCAGTACTGGAGGGCTCTGATCCGGCGCCATTGCAGGACGCTTCGGAACGCTACAATGCTGACGCCTTGCTGGCAGTACATGCCCGTGAAGAGGGCGGGCAGTGGCAGGCCAAATGGCACTTGTGGATGGGCGATCAAAAAGACGCGGGGAGCGTGCAGGGTGCCGATCAGGCCGCCGTGGCCGATGCCGTGATGCTGGCGGTTGCCGAGCGACTGGCGCCGCGTTATGTGGTCAAGCCCGGCACTTCAGGTCAGCAGACGCTGGAGGTGCAGGGCATGAATCTGGAGCGCTATGCGACGTTGTTGCGGGTGCTCGAGCCGTATGGGGTGCGTCTGCAGAGTGTTGATGGCGATCGTATCGTCTATCGGGTCAATGGCAGTGTCGATCAGTTGCGTGCTCAGTTGTCGCTGGCGAAGTTGCAGGAGTTGCCGGCCGCAGCGCCAGTGCCTGTGGCTGCGCCGCAAGCGTCGGTCCAGGGTGCAGCGCCGGTTGCTGCTCCGGCCCCGACACCTGCGGCGCCGTCTCTGCGGTTTCGCTGGTAAGTCTTTCCTTATATAGAAGAAGCAGGAGTGGTAAATGGCCGATACGCGGCGTTGGTTCTGGCTCGGTGGGGTGGTCCTGCTTTGCGCGTTTGTGTGGTTGCTGCACCCGATCCTCACGCCGTTTCTGGTGGCGCTGCTGCTCGCTTATCTGTTCGATCCGCTGGTGGATCGACTGGAAAAGCTCGGGCTGTCCCGAGCCTGGGGCGTAATCACCGTGTTTGCCTTGTTCTCGCTCATCGTGACGGCGCTGTTGTTGGTGTTGGTGCCGATGCTGGCCAAACAGATGCTGCGATTGTATGAGTTGACCCCCCAAATGCTGGACTGGTTGCAGCACACGGCGGTGCCATGGGCGCAGTCGAAGCTGGGGTTGGCGGATGGCTTCTGGAAATTCGACAAGGTCAAGGCGGCCATCAGCGAGCACATGGGCCAGACCAGTGACATTGTCGGTGTGGTGCTCAGTCAGGCGACGGCTTCGGGGCTCGCGCTGATTGGGTGGTTGGCCAATCTGGTGCTGATCCCGGTGGTGGGTTTCTATCTGCTGCGAGACTGGGACTTGATGATGGCCAAGATTCGCAGCCTGCTGCCGCGTGATCGTGAGGAGCGCGTGGTAACGCTGGCAGGCGAATGCCATGAGGTGCTAGGGGCATTCATGCGCGGTCAGTTGCTGGTGATGCTGGCGCTGGGCGTGATTTACGCGGCTGGGCTGATGATCGTCGGTCTGGAGTTGGGGCTGTTGATCGGTCTGATTGCGGGTCTGGCGGCGATCGTGCCGTACATGGGTTTCGTGATTGGCATTGGTGCGGCGCTGATTGCCGGGTTGTTCCAGTTCGGAGGGGATCTGTACCCGATGGTCGGGATCGTCGCGGTATTCATGATTGGTCAGGCGCTGGAAGGCATGGTGCTGACGCCGCTGCTGGTGGGCGACCGGATCGGATTGCACCCGGTGGCAGTGATCTTTGCGATTCTGGCCGGCGGCGAGTTGTTTGGTTTCACCGGGGTACTGCTGGCGTTGCCGGTAGCGGCCGTGATCATGGTGCTGGTGCGACATGTGCACGATCTGTACAAGGATTCCGACATTTATAGTGGCGTGGACGAACTCGAGCTGTGATCGAGACGGGCGACCCGGCAGATCGCCGGGTTGGCTCGTGTCTTGCGGGTGATACGGGTCTGACCGCGTCAGAGAATCTGTCATAAAACCAATGCGTTAACGCAAACCTTTGATTTTGCTTGGACTCTGTCGCATTGTGCGCTCAGCTTCACGGGTATAAACTTCGCAAACTTTACACAGAGGCCACTAACGGTTCCTTGAGAACTGTTCAGTCAGCATGAAACCGATTCAGCTGCCCCTAGGTGTGCGTCTGCGCGACGACGCCACCTTCATCAACTACTACCCAGGCGCCAATGCCGCTGCACTCGGCTATGTCGAGCGCCTATGCGAAGCCGACGCCGGCTGGACAGAAAGCCTGATCTACCTGTGGGGTAAACACGGCGTAGGGCGTACGCATCTGTTGCAGGCCGCTTGCTTGCGATTCGAGCAGATGGGTGAACCTGCGGTGTACCTGCCGTTGGCCGAGTTGATGGATCGTGGCGTCGAAATCCTCGACAACCTTGAGCAGTACGAACTGGTCTGCCTGGATGACTTGCAGGTCATTGCCGGCAAGGCTGACTGGGAAGAGGCGATGTTTCATCTGTTCAACCGTCTGCGTGACAGCGGTCGGCGCTTGCTGATTGCCGCTTCAACCTCTCCGCGTGAGCTGCCAGTGAAACTGGCTGACTTGAAATCACGCCTGACCCTGGCGCTGATTTTCCAGATGCGTCCTCTCTCCGATGAAGACAAGTTGCGTGCGCTGCAATTGCGTGCGTCGCGTCGCGGTCTGCACCTGACGGATGAGGTCGGACATTTTATTTTGACTCGCGGCACTCGCAGCATGAGCGCGCTGTTTGATCTGCTCGAGCAACTCGATCAGGCCTCATTGCAGGCTCAACGCAAGCTGACCATTCCTTTCCTCAAGGAAACCTTGGGCTGGTAAAGCCTTGGGTTTCATTGGGTCTCGGCATATTTCAGGCGCCAGAAAATCCGCTTTCCTGCAGGCTGTGCAGGCCGCGTTTCGTTTCAAATGGGCTTAAGCGCTTAGATGTAAACGAGAAACCGGGAAGTCACAAAAAGATCGATTGAATTTGCAAATGAAGTCGATAGCGGGCATAGTCTCGGCTTCTTTACAACTACCAGCCACGGTCGTGCCCATGCTAAAGCGCTTCGCACCCCTCGTGCCTCTCGCACTCGTCACCCTGTTGTACGGTTGCGCTGCTCATTCTCCAGTTCAAGAGCAGTCACAACAGGTTAAAAATTCTGCTACTGCCCAGTCTTCCGTTATTTACCAGGAAGAGCTGGATACCGAAAAAGAACTCTCTGACTTCAACAAGAAGCCCTATGAGTTGCCAGTTCTGGCCGACAGCATCCTTGAGCGCGGCATGTCCCTGATCGGTACCCGTTACCGTTTTGGCGGTACCTCGGAGGCTGGTTTCGACTGCAGTGGTTTCATCGGTTATCTGTTTCGCGAAGAAGCTGGCATGAATCTGCCTCGCTCCACCCGCGAAATGATCAACGTTGACGCACCGCTGGTATCGCGCAGCAACCTCGAACCGGGTGATCTGCTGTTCTTCGCCACCAGTGGTCGTCGCGGTCGTGTCAGTCACGCCGGGATCTACCTGGGTGACAACCAGTTCATTCATTCCAGCAGTCGTCGTAGCGGTGGTGTTCGTATCGATAACCTGGGTGACAGCTACTGGAGCAAGACCTTCATCGAGGCCAAGCGCGCGCTCGCGATGGCACCGACCGTGGTCACCGCTCGCAAGTAATACCGCCCTTTGTTGCTGCATTCGCGGCGACAATCCGGCCCTCGGCAACGCAGTAGACCTAAACTTTACAAGGTGAAGTTAAAGTCTTACTTGAAGTTTGTCGTGTAGCCGCTAGAATCTGATCCTATATTGATGGCAAACCGCCTGCGTGTTCACGCAGGCGGTTTTGTTTTCTGTCCATCCGGCAGAGAAAGCCGCAGCCAGATCAGGATGTTCTGCTTATGACCATGTCGGCCCGCCTTGCAATGATGTTTTTCGCAGCGCTGCTCAGCGCCTGCGCCAGTCGCACGCCACCACCTGCGCCGGTTGTTCGCGCTCCGGTAGCGTTCGGCCCTTCTCAGTCTTATTCACCTGCTGCCGACGACGTGTTGTTCCGCGCGCTTGGCCTGGTTGGCACGCCTTATCGCTGGGGCGGCAATACCCCGGATTCGGGGTTTGATTGCAGTGGCTTGATCGGTTTTGTTTATCGTGATGCCGCGGGTATTTCTCTGCCGCGCTCTACCCGCGAACTGATCGTCATGCAGGCGCCGAATGTCAGTAAAGAAGGCTTGCAGACAGGCGATCTGATTTTCTTCGCCACCAATGGCGGCTCGCAGGTCAGTCATGCGGGGATTTATGTCGGGGAAGGGCGTTTCGTGCATGCGCCGGCTACCGGCGGTACGGTGAAGCTCGATAGCCTGTCGAAAGCGTATTGGCAGAAGGCGTACCTGAGTGCCAAGCGGGTGTTGCAGCCTGAGCATCTGGCGCATAACCCGTAGCGCTGGGAAAAGAGATGTGGAAGCGGGCAAGCCCGCTCCCACATTTATTATGTGTCGCCCCTGATTTATTGAGCGGAAGACACCCGCCAAACTTTGTTTCCCACATCATCGGCCACCAGCAAGCCACCTTGCTGGTCGATCACCACGCCTACCGGGCGACCCAGAGCGTTTTCGTCCTTGTCGAGGAAACCGGTCAGCACATCCACCGGTTTGCCATTCGGCTTGCCGCCGGTAAACGGTACGAAAATCACTTTGTAACCACTGTGCGGCTTGCGGTTCCAAGAGCCGTGCTGGCCGATGAACGCCCCTTCCTTGAATTGCGCGGGCAGTGTGTTGCCTTCGGCGAAAGTCAGGCCCAGTGAGGCGGTGTGCGGGCCGACGGCGTAATCCGGGACGATGGCCTTGGCCACCAGGTCGAGATTCTGCGGGCTGACGCGCACATCGACATGCTGCCCGTAATAGCTGAACGGCCAGCCATAAAAACCGCCATCCTTGACCGAGGTGATGTAGTCCGGCACCAGGTCGCTGCCAATCTCGTCGCGCTCATTGACTGCGGTCCACAATGCGCCGGTGCTTGGCTCCCAAGCCAGGCCGTTGGGATTGCGGATGCCTGAAGCGAAGATCCGGTGATCGCCGGTGGCCCGATCCACTTCCCAGATCGCTGCGCGACCTTCTTCTCTATCCAGTCCGTTCTCGCCGACGTTGCTGTTCGAACCGACAGTGACATACAGCTTGCTGCCGTCCTTGCTGGCAATGACGTTTTTGGTCCAGTGATGATTCAGCGTGCCGCCCGGCAGGTCGGTGACCTTGATCGGCTGCGTTTTGATTTCTGTTGCGCCAGTTTCGTAGTGCAAGCGCAGCAGGCGATCGGTGTCCGCGATGTACAGGTCATTGCCGACCAGGGTCATGCCGAACGGTGAGTTGAGATTTTGCACAAACACCGTACGCGTCTCAGCCACGCCATCGTGATCGGCATCACGTAGCAGGGTGATGCGATTTGCGCTCGGTACGCCGGCGCCAGCCTTGCCCATGACTTTCTTCATGATCCAGCCACGAATGCCGCTGCTGTCGTCAGGTTTGGGCGGAGCATTGGTTTCCGCCACCAGCACGTCGCCGTTGGGCAGCACGTAAAGCCAGCGCGGATGGTCTAGACCTTCGGCGAATGCCGCCACTTGCGTGCCTGCCGCGGCAGTCGGTTTTGCGCCATCTGGCCAGCCGACCGCCGGGGCGATATTCACGGTTGGGATCAGGGTTTTGTTGGGTTCGGGTAGTTTCGGTGACGGGCCGGTGCCGTCGGAGACTTGAAGGCTTGAGGATTCACCACAGGCGGCGAGCCCCCCGGCGAGCGCGATAACGAGAGCGAGCTGGGTCTTGCGCATTGCTGATCTTCCCTATGAATGCATTCGTAATCATAGAGGCACGCGCAAGCCCGATGGTTCAACCGCTTAGCCGCGGGCCTCCTTGAAGAGCACGGCAATGCCCGGGTGATAGTTGCCAGCATCGCTGCGCAATTTGCGATAGGCGTAAGGGAAATACCAGGCCACGGCGCAGGTGTGTTCTTTTTGCAGGTCGTCGACCATGTCCTGCAGTTCTTCGGGGGTGGCGCTGTGCTGGGCTTTTTGCGGGGCGACAAACAGGCAGCCGAGCTTGAGGTCGCTGGCGAAACTGATGCGTTTGGCGTCGCTGGTGATCTCCAGCAGGGCTTGGGTCAGGTTGAGATTGTTCACGCGTGGCCAGCGCTGGGTGGCTTGAATGAACGCGCGATCTTCGGCGCCGGCCAGGAACAGGTCGGCGCGGGCATTGCGCTCGCCATCCTCGTTTTGCTTGCGGGTAGCGGTCTGCTCTAGCGTCACCAGTTCGGCCATCCAGGCCGCAGCGGAAAGCAATCCGAGATTGGCTTTCTCGTCATGCCAGTAGGGTGTGTCGCTGTCGCCGCGCACGGCGTTGTAGCGGTCGATACAGTCAAACCAGCGTTCCAGTACCGGGCGCAGAAATTCCAGGCGCGGGTTGCTGATGATCATGCCTTGCATGTGGCTCACCTTATTCTTGTGTGATGTGAGATTGTGGCTCTTTGATATCACTCTTGAGAGTGTGGCACAAGATTGGCGTCAGATCATTGATCGACGGCAGTTATTCGCCCGACAGCCTCCTCTTTAATTGACGCTCCACCCCCAACCCTCTAACCTTCGCGGCTTGTTTCAGGTGCTCTGTGACCCCTGTCGACAGAGTGAAACAGGGAAGCCGGTGAGGGTCGTCTTCAAACGAAGAGCAACCACGATCCCGGCGCTGCCCCCGCAACGGTAAATGAGTGAAAACTGCGTCGAATGCCACTGCTCAAAGCGGGAAGGCGCGCAGCCAGGCGATTCGCCGCTCATGAGCCCGGAGACCGGCCTGATTCATCCAACGGCATCACGGTGGGCGATGCCAGGCTTTTTTGCCTTCTATTCTTGTGCCTGCCCGCCGTTATCCAGCCTCAACGGAGAGCTCCCCCATGACTGATTCCCCTGAGCGTGACGAACGCCATCTGGCGCGTATGCAGCGCAAAAAAGCCGTGATCGATGAACGTATCGCCAATTCGCCTGATGAGTGCGGCCTGGTGCTGGTGCTCACCGGCAATGGCAAAGGCAAAAGCAGTTCGGCGTTCGGCATGCTCGCCCGCGCCATGGGGCACGGCATGCGCTGCGGCGTGGTGCAATTCATCAAGGGGCGCAACAGCACCGGCGAAGAGCTGTTTTTTCGGCGTTTCCCCGAGCAGGTGCGCTTTCATGTGATGGGCGAGGGCTTCACCTGGGAAACCCAGGACCGTCAGCGCGATATCGCCGCCGCCGAAGCCGCTTGGGAAGTGTCCCGCGAGCTTTTGCGCGATCCGTCGATTGGCCTGGTGGTGCTGGATGAGCTGAATATCGCCCTCAAGCACGGCTACCTCGATCTCGATCAGGTGCTCAGCGACTTGCAGGCGCGTGCGCCGATGCAGCATGTGATTGTCACAGGGCGCGGCGCCAAGCCGGAAATGGTCGAGATGGGCGACACCGTCACTGAAATGGGCATGATCAAACACGCCTTCCAGGCCGGTATCAAAGCGCAGAAAGGCGTCGAACTTTGAATCAGTCACGTCATTGCCCGGCGGTACTGATTGCCGCGCCGGCTTCCGGTCAGGGCAAGACCACCGTCACGGCCGCGCTGGCCCGTTTGCACCGCAATCAAGGGCGCAAGGTGCGCGTGTTCAAGTGCGGCCCGGACTTTCTCGATCCGATGATTCTCGAGCGCGCCAGCGGTGCGCCGGTCTATCAATTGGACATGTGGATGGTCGGTGAGCAGGAAAGCCGTCGTCTGCTGTGGGAGGCCGCAGCCGAGGCCGATCTGATTCTGATCGAAGGCGTGATGGGGTTGTTTGACGGCACGCCGTCGAGCGCTGATCTGGCCCGGCATTTCGGCGTGCCGGTGCTGGGTGTGATTGATGGAACGGCGATGGCGCAGACCTTTGGTGCGTTGGCGCTGGGCTTGGCGAAATATCAGCCGGATCTGCCGTTCGCTGGCGTGCTGGCCAACCGGGTCGGTACGTTGCGTCACGCACAATTGCTCGAAGGCAGCCTGACCGAAGGCTTGCGCTGGTATGGCGCATTGTCCCGCGAGACCGGCATCGAATTGCCGAGCCGTCATCTTGGTCTGGTTCAGGCCGGTGAGCTCAATGACCTCGATGTGCGCCTGGACGCCGCTGCACAAGCGCTTGCCAGCAGTTGCGAGGTAGCGCTGCCACCGGCCGTGGAATTTGCCGCGCCTGAAGTCATCAATGTAGAGCCCTTGTTAAAAGGTGTGCGAATCGCCGTCGCCCACGATGAAGCATTTGCCTTCACCTATGGCGCCAGCCTCGACCTGTTGCGGACGATGGGCGCTGTGTTGAGTTTCTTCTCGCCGATCCGCGATACGCAGTTGCCAGAGGCCGACAGCCTCTATCTGCCCGGCGGTTACCCGGAACTGCACCACGTTGCGTTATCGCAGAACAGCGCAATGCTCGAAGCCATCCGCGCCCATCATGCGGCCGGAAAACCGTTGCTCGCTGAATGTGGCGGCATGCTGTATCTGCTCGACTCGTTGACGGATGTTGAGGGCAGTCGCGCCGAACTGGTCGGCTTGCTCGCAGGCGATGCGGTGATGCAGAAACGCCTGGCGGCATTGGCGCTGCAAGCGGTTGATCTGCCGGAAGGCACGTTGCGCGGCCACACCTATCACCATTCCCTGACGACGACTGAATTGACGCCGATTGCCCGAGGCCTGAGCCCGAATGGCGGGCGTGGTGCGGAGGCGGTTTATCGGGACGGGCGGATGACGGCGTCGTATGTGCATTTTTACTTCCCGTCGAATCCTGCGGCTATTGCTGCACTATTGCTGCCTGACCGCGAGGCCGCCTTCGCGAGCAAGCTCGCGCCCAAAGGGGATCGCGTTTCTTGAGCAAGCACCCCGACCCATGTGGGAGCGAGCTTGCTCGCGAAGAGGCCGTGACGGACAACGCATTTTCCGAAACCGAACGCGCAGCGGTCTACAAAGCCATCGCCGAACGCCGCGACATGCGCCACTTCACTGGCGGCGCCGTCGAGCCCCAGTTGCTGCGCCGTTTATTGGACGCCGCACATCAAGCACCAAGTGTCGGCTTGATGCAGCCTTGGCGTTTCATCCGCGTCAGCGATCGTGCTCTGCGCGGGCAGATCCGCAATCTCGTAGAAGAAGAACGCATCCGCACCGCCGAGGCCCTCGGTGAGCGCAGTGACGAGTTCATGAAGCTCAAGGTCGAAGGCATCAACGACTGCGCCGAAGTGCTGGTCGCGGCGCTGATGGATGATCGCGAGAAACACATTTTCGGGCGCCGCACGCTGCCGGAAATGGACATGGCTTCGTTGTCCTGTGCGATTCAGAATCTGTGGCTGGCGTCCCGTGCCGAAGGATTGGGCATGGGCTGGGTCTCGTTGTTCGAGCCGCAAGCGCTCGCCGATCTGCTGAAACTGCCGGCCGGGGCCAAGCCTTTGGCCGTTTTGTGTCTGGGCCCGGTTAAGGAATTCTATCCGGCGCCGATGCTGGTACTCGAAGGGTGGGCGCAGGCGCGTCCGCTCAATGAGTTGCTGTATGAAAATTATTGGGGAGTGAGTCAATGAGTGTGGCGTTGTTGAGTGTCGCCGCGGTCGCGCTGGATGCGCTGCTGGGTGAACCGAAACGCTGGCATCCGCTGGTAGCGTTCGGCAATTTTGCCGGGCGCATCGAGCAACGGTTCAACGCCGGTGGCCGGGGCTGGCGAAGCCACGGCGTGACCGCGTGGGTGATCGCGGTGCTGCCGCTGACCTTGCTGGCCACTGCATTGTCCTGGGCGCCGTATGTGGGCTGGGTTGTCGAGATCCTTGCGTTGTATTGCGCCCTTGGCATGCGCAGCCTCGGCGAACACGTCGAGCCGGTGGCCCAGGCGTTGCGCGCCGATGATCTGGAAGAGGCGCGTAAGCGTGTCGGTTATCTGGTCAGCCGCCAGACCCATGAACTGGACAGCACCGCCGTCGCCCGCGCGGCCACCGAGTCAGTACTGGAGAACGGCAGCGATGCGGTGTTCGCCGCGCTGTTCTGGTTTGCTGTGGCGGGTGCGCCGGGCGTTGTCCTCTACCGTTTGAGTAATACGCTCGATGCGATGTGGGGCTATCGCAACGAACGTTTCGAGCGTTTTGGCTGGTGCGCGGCCAAAATCGACGACGTACTCAACTACGTTCCTGCACGCCTGGTGGCGTTGACCTACGCACTGCTCGGTAAAACCCGGCTGGCGTTGAAATGCTGGCGCACCCAGGCGCCGAAATGGGACAGCCCCAACGCCGGCCCGGTGATGGCGGCGGGAGCCGGTGCGCTCGGCGTGGAACTGGGTGGTCCGGCGATTTACCACGGCGAACTGCATGAGCGTCCGCAACTGGGCGAAGGCGTTCAGGCCGATGCCGATTCCATCGACCGTGGCTGGCAATTGGTTCAGCGCGGCGTATGGTTATGGCTGCTGATTCTCTGCGTGGGGGCTGAATTCTATGCTTGAGCACGGTGGCCGGCTGCGCAAGGCTGCTCTCGATTACGGTATTGCCGAAGCCGACTGGCTCGACCTGTCCAGTGGTCTGGCGCCGTGGCCGTTTCCGATCCCCGACATACCGCTGCGAGCCTGGGCGCGATTGCCGGAGACCGACGACGGTCTGGAACAAGCCGCGTGCGATTATTACGGCGCTTCGCAGGTGTTGCCGGTGGCCGGTTCGCAGATGGCCATCCAGTTGCTGCCGCGCTTGCGTCGGGCTGGCAAAGTCGGTGTGTTGTCGCCGTGTTATGCCGAGCACGCCGAAGCCTGGCGCCGCAGCGGCTACATCGTGCGTGAAATGCTCGAACAGGAAGTCGACTTCTTTATCGACAACCTTGACGTGCTGGTGGTGGTCAATCCGAACAACCCCACCGGCCTGAGTCTGAGCCCGGCGCGGCTGCTCGACTGGCATGCACGGCTGGCCCAGCGCGGTGGTTGGCTGGTGGTCGACGAAGCGTTCATGGACAACACCCCGCAGTTGAGCCTGGCTGCACATACCCATCAGGTCGGTTTGATTGTGTTGCGTTCATTCGGCAAGTTTTTTGGTCTGGCCGGGGTGCGACTGGGTTTTGTCCTGGCCGAGCGCAAGTTGCTTAAATTGCTCGCCGAGCAAGTCGGGCCGTGGGCTGTAAGCGGGCCGACGCGGGTGTTGGGTCGGGCCTGTCTGCGCGACACTGAAGGTCACACCCGGCAACGCATTCGCAGTGACGAGGCGAGTGAAAGGCTTGCCCTTGTGCTGGAGCGTTACGGCTTCAAACCCCACGGCGGTTGCGCCTTGTTCCAGTGGCTGATCACTGAGTATGCCGCCGCGCTATACGAATTCATGGCCCGTCGCGGCATCCTTCTGCGCCTCTTCACCCACAACAGCAGCCTGCGTTTCGGCTTGCCTGCCGACGCGGCTGAGCAAGCGCGTCTCGAACAGGCGCTGCAGGCCTTTACCAAGGAATTGAAATGACAACCCTGATGGTGCAGGGCACCACCTCCGACGCGGGCAAAAGTACGTTGGTGACGGCGCTGTGCCGCTGGGCGACCCGTCAGGGTGTCGCCGTCGTGCCGTTCAAACCGCAGAACATGGCGCTCAACAGCGCGGTGACCGCTGACGGCGGCGAAATCGGCAGGGCGCAGGCTGTGCAGGCACAAGCGGCGTTTCTTGAGCCGCACACCGACATGAACCCGGTACTGCTCAAACCCAATAGCGACACCGGCGCGCAAGTGATCATTCATGGGCGCGCCGTCACCAGCATGAACGCCGTGGCCTATCACGACTACAAAGCCATCGCCATGAAGGCTGTGCTGGCCTCGCACGAACGATTGAGCGCGGCGTACCCGTTGGTTATGGTCGAGGGCGCAGGCTCGCCGGCGGAGATCAACCTGCGCGCTGGCGACATCGCCAACATGGGGTTCGCCGAGGCGGTCGATTGCCCGGTGCTGCTGATTGCCGACATCAATCGCGGTGGTGTTTTTGCTCATTTGGTTGGCACGCTGGAGTTGCTGTCGCCGAGCGAGCAGGCGCGGGTAAAAGGCTTCATCATCAACCGTTTTCGCGGTGACATCGCCTTGCTGCAACCAGGCCTCGACTGGCTTGAGCAGCGCACCGGCAAACCGGTGGTCGGCGTGTTGCCGTATGTGATGGATCTGCATCTGGAGGCGGAAGACGGCATCGACCAGCGCCAGACCGACAAGGCCGATCAAGTGCTCAAAGTGGTGGTGCCGGTGCTGCCGCGCATCAGCAACCACACCGATTTCGATCCGCTGCGTTTGCATCCACAGGTTGATCTGCAATTTGTGGGGCCGGGGCAGGCGATTCCGGCAGCGGACCTGATCATCTTGCCGGGCTCGAAAAGCGTGCGCAGTGATCTGGCCTATCTGCGCGCCAACGGCTGGGACACGGCGATCAACCGTCACTTGCGTTACGGCGGCAAAGTGCTGGGGATATGTGGTGGCATGCAAATGCTCGGTCAGCAGGTGCATGACCCGCTGGGGCTTGAAGGGGCGCCCGGTTCCAGTGCCGGGCTCGGTTTGCTGGCGTTTGCAACGCAGCTTGAAGCCGAGAAGCAACTGCGCAATGTGCGTGGGCGCTTGGCGTTGGAAGAAGCTGAAGTCAGCGGTTATGAGATTCATGCTGGCGTGACCACTGGCCCTGCGCTGGAAAACGCAGCGGTGCGGCTCGATGACGGTCGTTGCGATGGCGCGCAGAGTGTTGATGGGCAGGTGTTCGGTACGTATCTGCATGGCGTGTTCGAATCGCCGGCGGCCAGTGCGGCGTTGCTGCGCTGGGCGGGGCTGAGCGATGTGCAGGACGTGGATTATCACGGGTTGCGCGAGCGCGATATCGAACGGTTGGCGGATCTGGTGGAGAAGCATCTGGATACCGATTTGTTGCGTCAGCTCTGTGGGATCTAGGGTGTTTCGGCTACCGCGGTCTCTGTGGGAGCGGGCTTGCTCGCGTAGAGGCCGGTGGCCTCAATGCATAATTTTCAGGATGTTCCCATGCTCCAATTGATCCTCGGCGGCGCCCGCTCCGGCAAAAGTCGCCTGGCGGAAACGCTCGCCACCGACAGCAACCTGTCAGTCACCTACATCGCCACCAGCCAGCCGCTGGACGGCGAAATGAATGACCGCGTCGCTCATCATCGCGCTCGTCGTCCTGCCCAATGGGCGCTCATCGAAGAACCGCTGGAACTGGCCCGCGTCCTGCGCGAAAACGCCAATGCCGAGCGTTGCCTGCTGGTCGATTGCCTGACCCTGTGGCTGACCAACCTGTTGATGCTCGATGACGTTGAGCGTCTCGTCGCTGAACGCGACGCCCTGCTCGAATGCCTGGCGTCCTTGCCGGGTGAAATCATTTTTGTCAGCAACGAGACCGGAATGGGTGTCGTGCCGCTGGGCGAATTGACTCGCCGCTACGTCGATGAAGCCGGTTGGCTGCATCAAGCTCTGGCTGAGCGCTGTCAGCGTGTCGTCCTGACCGTCGCCGGCCTGCCCCTGACCCTGAAAGGACCTGCCTTATGACCCAAGCCTGGTGGCTGAGCCCGTGCAAACCGGTGAACGCCGATATCGTTGAACAAGCGGCAGCACGGCAACAGCAATTGACCAAACCAGCCGGCTCTCTGGGGCGGCTCGAGTCGGTGGCGGTGCAGTTGGCCGGTCTGCAAGGGCAGGTGAAGCCGACGCTTGAACAGGTCTGGATTGCAATCTTTGCCGGTGATCACGGTGTTGTGGCTGAAGGTGTGTCGGCATTTGCGCAGGAAGTGACCGGGCAGATGCTGCTCAACTTCGTCAGCGGCGGCGCGGCGATCAGCGTGCTGGCACGCACGCTCGGTGCACAACTGGAAGTGGTGGACCTGGGCACGGTAACGCCGACGCTGAATCTGCCGGGAGTGCGTCACTTGAATATCGGCGCAGGCACGGCGAATTTCGTTCAGGGTTCGGCGATGACTCAATCGCAAGGCGAACTCGCGTTGCTGGCCGGTCGCGACAGCGTGTTGCGTGCCAAAGCGGCGGGTACGCAGTTGTTCATCGGTGGCGAAATGGGCATCGGTAATACCACCGCTGCCAGTGCGCTCGCCTGTGCGTTGCTCGATTGCCCGGTGGCGCACCTGACCGGCCCCGGCACCGGTTTGAATGCCGAAGGTGTCAGCCATAAAGCGCAAGTGATCGAGCGCGCATTGGCGTTGCACGCCGCGCAGCGTGGTGATGCGTTGCAGACACTGTTCAACCTTGGTGGTTTCGAGATTGCCGCGCTGGTCGGCGCGTATCTGGCCTGTGCGCAGGAAGGCGTAGCCGTGCTGGTCGACGGCTTTATCTGCACCGTCGCCGCGCTCGTCGCGGTGCGCTTGAATCCGGCCTGCCGCGAGTGGTTGCTGTTCGGACATCGCGGTGCCGAGCCGGGCCATCGCCATGTGCTGGAAACCCTGAGCGCCGAGCCGTTGCTGGAACTCGGCCTGCGCCTGGGCGAGGGCAGTGGCGCCGCGCTGGCGGTGCCACTGCTGCGTCTGGCCTGCGACCTGCATGCACAGATGGCGACGTTCGCTGAGGCGGCGGTGGCGGATCGTCCGGCATGACGTTGCGTCTGGATCTGCTGCGACACGGTGAGACCGAACTCGGTGGTGGCTTGCGCGGCAGTCTCGATGACGCGCTCACCGAAAAGGGCTGGGCGCAGATGCGTGCGGCTGTCGTCGCGGGCGGGCCGTGGGATCGTTTGGTCAGCTCGCCATTGCAGCGGTGCGCGCGGTTTGCCGCTGAACTCGGTGAACAACTGAATCTGCCGGTGCAACTGGACAAAGATCTGCAAGAACTGCATTTCGGCGCTTGGGAAGGGCAGAGCGCGGCGGCGCTGATGGAGACGGATGCCGAGGCGCTAGGGCTGTTCTGGGCTGACCCGTATGGGTTTACGCCACCGCAGGGCGAGCCGGTCAGTGATTTTTCTGCGCGGGTATTGGCGGCGGTGGCGCGGCTGCAAGCGGCGTATGCGGGTGAGCGGGTGCTGCTGATCAGCCATGGCGGCGTGATGCGCCTGTTGCTGGCGCAGGCGCGAGGATTGCCGCGTGAACAGTTGCTCAATGTTGAAGTCGGTCACGGCGCGCTCTTCTCGCTGACGGTCGAGGTTGACGGTTTGCTCAAGGAAGGTCACTGACATGCTGGCGCTGTGGATCGCCCTGCAATTTCTCAGCAGCCTGCCGATTCGTTTGCCGGGCATGCCTGAGCCGGAACAGCTTGGGCGTTCGCTGTTGTTTTATCCGCTGGTGGGGTTGCTGTTCGGCGTGATCCTTTGGGCGCTGAACCTGGCGCTGGCGGGTGCACCGTTGCTGCTGCACGCGGCGCTGTTGTTAACGGTTTGGGTGTTGCTCAGCGGTGCGTTGCACCTTGATGGTCTGGCCGACAGTGCCGATGCCTGGTTGGGTGGCTTTGGTGATCGCGAACGTACGTTAACGATCATGAAAGACCCGCGCAGCGGGCCGATCGCTGTGGTGACGCTGGTGCTGGTGTTGCTGCTGAAATTCGCGGCTTTGCTGGCGCTGATTGAGCAGCAGCAAGCGATGGCGTTGATCATCGCGCCGTTGCTTGGGCGGGCGGCGTTGCTCGGGCTGTTTCTGACCACCCCCTATGTGCGCGCCGGTGGCTTGGGGCAAGCGCTGGCCGATCATCTGCCGCGCAAGACGGGGTGGCGGGTGCTGGGGTTGAGCGCGGCGGCGTGTTTGCTGATCGCCGGATTCAAAGCGATGGTTGCTTTGGTTGTAGCGCTCGTTGTGTTTTTCTGGCTGCGGCAAGTGATGATGCGACGGCTGGGCGGGACGACCGGGGATACGGCGGGGGCGTTGCTTGAATTGCTGGAGATGGCGGTGTTGGTGGGGGTGGTCTTGGTCTGACGGATGGCTGGCTTATCACGCGCCACAAACCGTATTGATAAACTGATGTGTAACTTGATTTAACACAGTCACGGGTATATACACGCACCATGCTTCCTTCTCAGTGTTTGTGCACCAACCTGCGTCGCGCCGCGCGTGGCGTCAGCAGGCATTACGACGGCGCTCTCGACGGCTTCGGGATCAACGTTGCCCAGTATTCTTTGCTGTGCAATCTGCAGCGTCTGGAACAACCGAGCATCTCGGAACTGGCCGAAGCCATGGGCCTGGACCGCAGCACCCTGGGACGCAATGTGCGCGTGCTGGAGGGCGAGGGATTGGTCGCGCTGGCCGAAGGCGAGGACATGCGTAACCGCATCGTCCGGCTCACCGAGGCCGGTATACAGCGACTGGCAGCGGCATTGCCAGCCTGGGAAGCGGCGCAGCAGCGATTGATTGATCGTTTGGGCGCCGAGAAGCGTGAAACCTTGCTCAGATTGCTCGACGAACTGGCGTAGCGCCGGTTTTTTCGGGCTCAAGCGGGTATATACCCGCGAATGGAGAACAACAATGACATCGATGTGGCGTACGTGCGGTTGGGTGTTGCTGGGGAGTGCGCTGATCCTGGCGTTGTCATTGGGCATAAGACACGGTTTTGGCTTGTTCCTGTCGCCGATGAGTGCGCAGTTTGGCTGGGGGCGTGAGGTGTTCGCCTTTGCCATCGCCTTGCAGAACCTGATTTGGGGGCTCGCCCAGCCGTTCACCGGCGCACTGGCGGACCGCTTCGGCGCGGCGAAAGTGGTGCTGATCGGTGGCGTGCTCTACGCCGCGGGGCTGGTGTGCATGGCCCTGTCGGATTCGGCGTTGACGTTGTCCCTGAGTGCGGGCCTGTTGATTGGCATTGGCCTTTCTGGCACCTCGTTCTCGGTGATCCTGGGCGTCGTCGGTCGCGCGGTGCCCCCGCAGAAACGCAGCATGGGCATGGGCATTGCCAGCGCTGCCGGCTCCTTCGGCCAGTTCGCCATGTTGCCAGGCACGCTGGGTCTGATCGGCTGGCTCGGTTGGTCGGCTGCGCTGCTGGTGTTGGGTCTGTTGGTGGCGCTTATTGTGCCGCTGGTGAGCATGCTCAAAGACAACCCGCTCCCAGTACTCGGTCATGAACAGACACTCTCGCAAGCCCTGCGTGAAGCCTGTTCGCACTCCGGATTCTGGCTGTTGGCCTTCGGCTTTTTCGTCTGTGGTTTTCAGGTGGTGTTTATCGGCGTGCATCTACCGGCCTATCTGGTTGATCAGCACTTGCCGGCCACGGTTGGCACCACGGTGCTGGCGCTGATCGGACTGTTCAATATCTTCGGCACCTACACCGCCGGTTGGCTCGGTGGCCGCATGTCCAAACCACGGTTGCTGACAGCGTTGTATTTGCTGCGAGCGGTGGTGATCGCGTTGTTCCTGTGGCTGCCGGTGACAACGACATCGGCGTATGTGTTTGGCATGGCCATGGGGTTTCTGTGGCTGTCGACGGTGCCGTTGACCAACGGTACGGTAGCGACCTTGTTCGGCGTGCGAAACCTGTCCATGCTTGGTGGCATCGTGTTTCTGTTCCATCAGCTTGGTGCGTTCCTCGGTGGCTGGCTGGGCGGGGTGGTGTATGACCGTACCGGGAGTTATGACTTGATCTGGCAAGTGGCGATACTTCTGAGCCTGTTGGCGGCGGCGTTGAACTGGCCGGTGCGCGAGCGTCCTGTCGCACGCCTGCAAACCAGTGCGGGCGCTGCATGAGTCGTTTGTGGTCACGAATTGCCCTCACCGCGCTCGGCGTCGCCTTGCTGGCGCTGGTGTGGTGGGGCTGGCATCAGGGCGGCCTGGCTTTGATGCAGTTGGGCACGAGTATTTGCTAGAAGCAGGCGTGGCGAGTAACGTCGACCTCTGACGACTGCTCAAGGAGGCTCGAAATGCTGATGCGCTGGTGTGCGGTTCCCGCGTTGCTGATGGCGTTGACTGGCCTGGCCCAGGCCGCTGACTGTCCGGAATTGTTGCAAGGCTCATTGCCGAAATTGCGTGCCAAGGATTCCATTGATCTGTGCAAGCAGTACGCCGACAAACCGCTGGTGGTGATCAACACCGCCAGTTTCTGTGGTTTCGCGCCACAGTTCGAAGGCCTCGAGGCACTCAATCAGCGCTACAAGGCGCAAGGTCTGGAAATGCTCGGTGTGCCCTCCAACGACTTCAAACAGGAGTCCAGGGACAGCGCTGAGACTGCCAAGGTTTGCTATGCCAACTACGGCGTGACATTCGCCATGACCGAGCCGCAGAAGGTTCGGGGTGATGACGCCACGCATATGTTTCAGGTGTTGGCTGCGCAGAGCAGTGCGCCGAAGTGGAATTTCTACAAATACGTGGTGGATCGCCAGGGCAAAGTGATCGCCAATTTCTCCAGCCTGACCAAGCCGGATGATCCGCAGTTTCTCGCCGCGATCGAGAAAGCCATTGCCTCAAAGCCGCTGAAACCCTGATCTAAATGAAAAAGCCCCGCGCTCTTTAACCGAGGCGGGGCTTTTTAGTGGGCGAGGGGTTAGCCTCGCCTGACAGCATCAGAAGCGGTAGGTTGCGCCGAGACCGAAACCGTTTGCCGAGTTTTCATACTTGGAGTTGTAGCTCTGGCCGCGATCGTTTTCGTTGCGGATCTTGACCGACTCTTCCTTCAGGTACGAATAAGCGACATCGATCGTCAGGTCTTCGGTCGGGCTCCAGCCAGCGCCGATGCTGAAGATCGTCCGGTCGCCGGTAGGAATGCGTGGCGAACGGTCGACGTTGTTGGTCGGCGACTGGTCGAACGTCAGGCCGGTACGCAGTACCCACTCCTTGTTCAACTGGTACGACGTGCCCACGGCGTAAGCCCAGGAGTCGTGCCAGTTCTGGTCTTCGGTGATTTCACCGAACTGACCGGCCAATGCAGGCTGTACGCCGGAGTTCTTGACGGTGATTTTTTCCAGTTGGCTCCAACGGGTCCAGGTGGAACCGGCATAGACGTTCCAGCGGTCGTTGATCGCTTGGGTGACCGAGAAGTCGATGGACTCAGGCGTGGTGATCTTCAGCGAAGCATCGTACTTCTGGCTGGCGCTAAGACCGGCCAGCGCCAGTGCGCCGTAGTTGACCTTGGTGTTGCCTTCAAGCTTGTAGTCGACTTTGGAGTGATACGTCAGACCCAGTCGGGTGGTGTCGGTGGCTTGTACCAGCACGCCGATGTTGTAGCCCAGTGCGGTGTCGTCGCCCTTGATCTTGACCTTGCCATCCGGCAGGGCCTGAGTGATCGACAGGTTGGATTCCAGTGTGCCGTCGATGCGGTTGATGGTCGGGCCGAAACCGATCGACACCTTGTCGTTGAAGGCGTAGCTGACAGTTGGCTGAAAGGTGATGACCTGTACTTCGGACTTGCTGCCGAAGTAACGACCGGCAAACCCTTTTTCATAGTCGGTAATCAGGCCGAACGGTACATAAACCCCCAGACCAAATGCCCAATGCTCATCGATCGGTTTGACGTAGAAGCCCATAGGTACGGAGGTGAAGGGCACCATGTCGCCTTTGTTGCTGCCGCCGTTAGGGCTGGAGCTACCGTCGCTGATATCGGTCTTGGCATCGAGGAATGCAACACCGCCAGTGACTTGTTCGCGCTTGAGGCGCGACATGCCGGCAGGGTTGCCATAAACAGTGCTTGCGTCGTCGGCAGAAGAAGATCGCCCGGCGTAACCCGTCCCCATCCCGCTAATGCTGTGTTCGTTGATGGCAAAGCCAGCGGCGAAAATCTGCGTGGATGCCATGGCAACGGCGAGGCTAAGGGTGGTTTTGAGCATTACTTTTTTCATTATTAGAACTCCTGGTGATCACCGGGGCGAAAATTACCAACATTTTCGTTCCGGCGCTATAGTCCGTATGCGTTGAGTTAGAGCGGTTTTGTAGGACAATCCGACCAGAATGGCGACATGATGGGCGATATTGAAAAACTGGTCAGTCAGCAAGCGACCTGATTCAGTGGTGAAACACAGGTTTGCCATGCATAAGTGAAGTCCCGCAGGCGACCCTGGGGCTGAAAAGTCTGACGCCAGATCCGCGCCATGCCGAGCAGATCATTGGGGGCGGGAAGGGTGGGGTTTTGTTCTTCCACCAGCAGCCAGGCGATGGCCGTGGCGTAACGCAGGTTGACGGTCAATTCCAGGTGCGGGCTGCTGAGAAAGGCATGCTGGCTGGCCAGTCCGCGAACCAGGCTGGCGCGTTCCGGATCGAGCGCCAGATAGTCATCCCAGAGTGCCTGATGGCGATGCTCGGCGATGCGGTAGAGGCCGTGGCCTCGGCGGTCATGCAGGGCGGACCCGAGGTCGGACTGGCTGGCTGCAATGCCCAGCAAAAGGGATTCGGCGGTTGCGCAATGGCGTCCCAGATAAATCAGCGTAGGACGGATCACGTAGCGACACAGTTCGCTGGCAGCGATACCCATAAAGCCCTCGGATCTTGTTATTGGGCGGCGATACCTGAAGGTGGCCTTGGCAGCGGTGGATCGACTCAGGCTCGCCGGAAGCGGATCACGCCGCTTGAGTTGAAGTGTAGTGTCATATTTGCGACGTAAAGGCCTGTTTTTAAAATATTTCCGGCAGTGAGTTATAACCGTTATATCCGATAGTGCTTAGGCGTCGAGGGTAAAAAGTGAAACATCATGTCTAGTCCTGAAATAGGTTTACACCTATCTCACCCTAACGCCCGATGCACTGCATCGGGCGTTTTGTATTTTAAGGACAGGTGCGGGCGCTCTTGGTTGTAGATCAAGACCGCTTCCCGCACCAT
>NZ_CAXAOQ010000045.1:0-29799 GCF_963970575.1 Pseudomonas sp. EA_65y_Pfl2_P74 | reverse complement strand
AACACCTCTTTTTCAACTTCTTTCTGGCTTCGATGAACTGAAGCAACTTGCTGCCGAAAACTTCATAACTCATTGAATTTCAAGGAGTTTTCCGTTTCGACTGCGCCGGAAGTGGGGCGAATTATAGGCTTCCAGAATCTGCCGTCAACCGTTAATTTCGCTTTTCTTTCAGAATCTGCTTTCTAGCCAATAAACGCGGGACTCGACGAGCAACAGGAGGAACGCGCAGCAACAGAAGCAGAGCACCTATAAAAGCATAGACAGCCCACTCCTTGAGATCAGCCCGTACGATCCACAGCATATGCAGCAATCCAAGCCCAAGTATCACGTATACCAGTCGATGTAACTTCTTCCATCGAACACCCAAAAGGCGTTGACTGTAGCGATTGGAAGTCACCGCCAAAGCCAACAATCCGAGGAACCCCAGTGTCCCGACAATAATGTACGGACGTTTACGCAGTTCTACCCCTAGCTGGGACCAATCGAAACCCAGAATAAATGCCATGTAACTGCATAGATGTAGAACCACATAGGCAAAACACCAAAGCCCCAACTGCCGACGAACTGCGATCCACCCCGCCCACCCGGTCAGCTTCTGCAAAGGCGTCATGCTCAAGGTGATCAGCAACAACACCAACGTACCAAGCCCTAACCGATCAACCAGCACCTTGCCGGGATCGGGACCAAGCAAATCCGCAAAAGCCTGATAGAACCAAAGCAAGGGCAAAACCGCCGCCGCCATGAAAACGCCTATACGCCAAAACGGGAATCGCATCAGTAGTTCTTCCGCAAATCGAGCCCTGTATATAAAGAAGCGACTTCATCCGCGTAGCCGTTGAACATCTGCGTATCGCGCACGTTCGGCTTGAACAGGCTATTGGGCAAGCGCCGCTCCCGAGCTTGCGTCCAACGCGGGTGATCAACCGTCGGGTTCACGTTCGCATAAAATCCGTACTCATCGGCGGCAATACTTTGCCAGGTCGTCTTCGGCTGCTCACTGACCAGACTAATACGCACGATGGATTTAACACTCTTGAACCCATACTTCCATGGCACTACCAAGCGCAGTGGAGCACCGTTTTGATTGGGCAACTCACGGCCATACATACCAACCGCCAGAATAGCCAAAGGATTCATCGCCTCATCCAGACGCAAGCCTTCTACATAAGGCCAGTCGATCAGGGCAAAACCAGAGCGCTGTCCGGGCATGCTCTTGGGATCCTGTAGAGTCTCAAAGCGGATGTACTTGGCATTGGAGGTCGGCTCGACCTGTTTGAGCAACGCCGAAACAGGGAAACCGATCCATGGAATGACCATCGACCAGGCCTCAACACAGCGCAGACGATAAATGCGCTCCTCCAACTGATACGGCTTCATGAAGTCTTCGAGCGCGTAACGTCCGGGCTTACCTACCTCCCCGTCAACGACCACACTCCACGGCTCGGTTTTCAGCGAGCCGGCATTTGCAGCCGGATCCCCCTTGTCGGTACCAAACTCATAGAAGTTGTTGTAGTGGGTCGCGTCTTTATAAGGCGTAATCGCCTCACCCTTGACGTTGACCGCTCCCCATTTAGTAGAAGGAAGCTTTTCGGCAAACCAGGCAGGCGCTTTACCCGCCTCGACATCAGCATAGCGAGCGGCATCGTCGGCACTCGCCCAGCGCGGCAGGCTACTGACGGCGATAACAGCAGCAGTGGCACCAAGCAATTGGCGGCGAGAGAGGTAAATGGATTCAGGCGTGACATCCGACTCATGGCAGTCAGACGTTTGAGGGACTTTGATCAGCATGGCAACTCCGCAGCTTTGGAGGACAGATGCACCCATAGACTGCGGAGTATGCGGAAAATTACATCACTCGGCCTTTTTGTGCCGACGGAGATGCAACAGGTATTGCACAGGGCCGGACGCCGCATAAGCGAGGAAAACCAGCAGCAGAATGCGCGGTGGATCGCTGAAGACCACGGCAAACACCAGCACCACCGCGAGAATCGCCACGAAAGGCACGCGCCCTTTCAAGTCCAGCTCCTTGAAGCTGTTGTACTTGATATTGCTGACCATCAGCATGCCAGCAGCCGCCACCATCAACGCGACCAGAAACGACATTTTCGAGCCCTGAATGCCGTAATCACTGAACGCCCAGACAATGCCCGCCACCACGCCAGCGGCTGCCGGGCTGGCCAGACCGATGAAATAGCGTTTATCCGCAGTACCGACCTGGGTGTTGAAGCGCGCCAAACGCAAGGCCGCACCCGCCACATAGATGAAGGCGACCATCCAGCCGACTTTGCCCATGTCGCCCAGCGCCCAACCGAACGCCAGCAAGGCCGGCGCAACCCCGAACGCGACCATGTCCGACAGCGAGTCGTACTCGGCACCGAACGCACTTTGCGTATTGGTCATGCGCGCGACGCGACCGTCCAGGCCGTCGAGCACCATGGCGACGAAAATGGCGATCGCTGCAAAGGCGAAATACTTGCTCGCGTTCACTGAGTCGCCGGCGCTCAACGCAGCCTGGGCGCTCATCGAATTGATGATGGAATAAAAACCTGCGAACAGGTTTGCAGTGGTGAACAGGTTCGGCAGCAGATAGATACCACGATGCCGGACTTTACGACCTTCTGCGTCGTGCCCTTCTTCGATGTGCTCATCGATGGGCAGCATGCTTTCGGCGTCAGAAGCCTTGTTCGGCTCTTCGGGACGTTCGCTCATGGACATTACCTTGCAACGGTTTGGAAAAAATCGACTGTGTCTGTGACGACGGTTCGGCCACAAACGATGCAGCTTTATACCAGAACCACCGCCTCAAACGAAAAAACGCGGCCGAGGCCGCGTTTTTCGTACAAGAGACGAGGACTTAGTTTTTGGCTTTGTCGACGATCTTGTTGGCACCGATCCACGGCATCATGGAGCGCAGTTGCTCGCCGATGATTTCGATACCGTGAGCGGCGTTGTTACGACGCTTGGCGGTCATCGAAGGGTAGCCGGTTGCACCTTCGCTGATGAACATTTTGGCGTATTCGCCGTCCTGAATACGTTTCAGGGCGTTGCGCATGGCCTGACGGGATTCGGCGTTGATCACTTCAGGACCCGTCACGTACTCACCGTACTCAGCGTTGTTGGAGATCGAGTAGTTCATGTTGGCGATACCGCCTTCGTACATGAGGTCAACGATCAGTTTCAGTTCGTGCAGGCACTCGAAGTAAGCCATTTCCGGCGCATAGCCAGCTTCAACCAGCGTTTCGAAACCGGCTTTCACCAGCTCAACGGTACCGCCGCACAGAACGGCTTGTTCGCCGAACAGGTCGGTTTCAGTCTCGTCCTTGAAGGTGGTTTCGATGATGCCGGTACGACCGCCACCCACACCAGCCGCGTAGGACAGCGCTACGTTTTTGGCGTTGCCCGAAGCGTCCTGGTAGATCGCGATCAGGTCAGGGATACCGCCGCCTTTCACGAATTCGGAACGTACGGTGTGGCCTGGTGCTTTCGGCGCGATCATGATCACGTCGAGGTCGGCACGCGGAACAACCTGGTTGTAGTGGATCGCGAAACCGTGAGAGAAGGCCAGAGTGGCGCCGTTCTTGATGTTCGGTTCGATTTCGTTTTTGTACAGGGAGGACTGGAACTCGTCCGGGGTCAGGATCATGACCAGATCGGCAGAAGCCACAGCGGAAGCAACGTCGGTCACTTTCAGGCCGTGGGCTTCGGCTTTGGCAACGGTAGCCGAACCTTTACGCAGACCAACGGTAACGTCGACACCGGAGTCTTTCAGGTTGCACGCTTGGGCGTGGCCCTGGGAACCGTAACCGATGATGGCAACTTTCTTGCCCTGGATGATCGACAGGTCACAGTCTTTATCGTAGAAAACTTTCATGAATTTCCCCTATATATCCAGGCCGTTCAGGCCATTCGCTAATTTGGTTTAAATGCTGAGTACTTTGTCGCCGCGAGCGATGCCGGTCACGCCGCTACGGACGGTTTCCAGAATCGATGCGGTGCCGATGGACTGAATGAAGCTGTCGAGCTTGTCGCTGGTACCGGTCAATTGAACGGTATACACGCTCGCGCTGACATCGACGATCTGTCCACGGTAGATATCGGTAGTGCGTTTGATCTCGGCGCGCTGAGCGCCAGTGGCCTTGACCTTGACCAGCATCAGTTCGCGCTCGATGTGAGCACTTTCCGACAGGTCCACCAGCTTGACCACTTCGATCAGCTTGTTCAGGTTTTTGGTGATCTGCTCGATGATTTCATCGTGGCCAACCGTGGTCAGCGTCAGACGCGACAGTGTCGGGTCTTCGGTTGGGGCCACGGTCAGGCTTTCGATGTTGTAGTTGCGCTGCGAGAACAGGCCGACTACGCGAGACAAAGCACCGGGTTCGTTTTCCAGAAGCAAGGAAATAATGTGCCGCATGATTAGGTACGCTCCGTCTTGCTCAGCCACATATCGCGCATGGAGCCGTCTTTGATCTGCATCGGGTAGACGTGCTCACTGGTGTCGACCGAAATATCGATGATCACCAGGCGATCTTTCATGGCGAACGCTTCTTCCATCTTCGACTTCAAATCTTTCGAATCGGTAATGCGCACGCCAACGTGACCATAAGCTTCAGCCAATTTGACGAAGTCAGGCAGCGATTCCATGTAGGAGTGCGAGTGACGGCTGCCGTAGCTCATGTCCTGCCACTGACGAACCATCCCCAGAACACCGTTGTTCAGAATGACGATCTTCACCGGCAAGCCATATTGCAGACAGGTCGACAGTTCCTGGATGTTCATCTGGATGCTGCCTTCGCCCGTCACGCAGGCAACGTCCTCATCCGGGAAGCTCAACTTGATACCCATGGCCGCCGGAAAACCGAAGCCCATGGTGCCCAGGCCACCGGAGTTGATCCAGCGGTTCGGCTTGTTGAACGTGTAGTACTGCGCAGCGAACATCTGGTGCTGACCCACGTCGGAGGTGATAAAGGCATCGCCCTTGGTCACTTCGCACAGGGTTTGGATCACGGTCTGTGGCTTGATCTTGCTGCCGTCGCCCTTGTCGTAAGGGAACAGGCCGCGATCACCGCGCCATTCATCAACCTGCTTCCACCAACTGGCCACGGACTCCTTGTTCGGGGTCTCGCCGATGTCCTTGAGAATCGCGACCATTTCGGTCAGGACGCTCTCTACCGGCCCCACAATCGGCACGTCGGCCTTGATGGTCTTGGAAATCGAAGCCGGGTCGATATCGATGTGAATGATCTTGGCATTCGGGCAGAACTTCGCCGCGCCGTTGATCACGCGATCGTCGAACCGCGCGCCGACAGCCAGGATCACGTCAGCATGGTGCATCGCCAGGTTAGCGGTGTAGCTGCCGTGCATGCCGAGCATGCCGATGAACTGACGATCGGTGCCAGGGAACCCGCCCAGGCCCATCAGTGTGTTGGTCACTGGCAGGTTGAGCATTTTTGCCAGTTCGGTCAGCGGTGCGGAACCGTTGCCCAGAATCACGCCGCCGCCGGAGTACAGCACTGGACGCTTGGCCGCCAGGAGCATTTCTGCTGCCTTGCGGATTTGCCCGGAGTGACCGCGAACGGCCGGACTGTAGGAGCGCAGCTTGGCTTTCTTGGGGAAGACGTATTCGAACTTCTCGGCCGGGTTGGTCATGTCTTTCGGGATATCGACCACGACCGGGCCCGGACGACCGGATTGTGCCAGGTAGAAGGCTTTCTTCATGACTTCCGGGATTTCCGAGGCGTGCTTGATCATGAAGCTGTGCTTCACGATCGGCCGGGAGATACCGATCATGTCGGTTTCCTGGAACGCGTCGGTGCCGACCATGGTGCTTGGCACCTGACCGGAAATGATCACCATTGGAATCGAATCCATATAGGCCGTGGCGATACCGGTGATGGCGTTTGTGGCGCCTGGACCGGAAGTCACCAATACCACGCCGGCTTTACCGGTGGCACGGGCATAGCCGTCAGCCATATGGGTAGCCGCTTGTTCGTGACGAACCAGGATGTGGGTCACTTCCGGTTCTTTGAACAGGGCATCGTAAACATGCAGGAGAGCACCACCCGGGTACCCGTAAATATATTTGACGCCTTCGTCACGCAAGAAGCGGACGAGCATCTCACCGCCAGATAAAAGCTCCACGTTGTTCACCTCTAAAACGCCAGAATACCGTCCACAAAATAGGGGCGGGTCTTAATAGGTTTACTTCTCGGCAGAGCATGAGCGACGGTGGTCGCCGACTACGTCAGCACTGACTGAGCAAGTATTGGGATCGTCCCAAGTGTTGCGGGCCTTTCCCACCCAGCGCGAGGTAACGCGTTGCGGGTGTAACAGGTCGGCGCGGATGTGCGCCTCATGATCTACCGAGAGGGTCTGCTTCTGGCAGTCCCTCTACAGCGGACTTTGGATTCTTCTGTTTCGCCCTCTCCAAGTCAAGTCGTCTGTGTGCTTAATTGTGGGTAAGCACATGAGAACGCAAGAAAAAACCTGAAAACCGCTACTCTGTTAGCGTCAATTGCGCAATTTTGCCAAGGAATCAGCATGCGAACGCTCCTCCTCACACTGCTGATCGGCCTCAGCCCCTGGTGCTCGGCCGCTCAGATCTACAAATGGGTCGACGCCCAAGGTGTCACGCATTTCGATGCACAACCTCCCCAAGGCCAGCCGTCCACCTCTGTGCAGACACCCTCCTCGCCCGCGCCGAAACCTGCGGCAATGCCCGGTAGCGGCGCACTCGGCGATCAGAAAGCCATCGACGCCAAGGTCCAGAAACAGGTCGCCGACCAGCAAGCGCAGCTCAAAGCATTTTGTGAACAGGCACGCACCAACCTTGCGCAATTGCAGAACAATCCGCGCTTGCGGGAGGAAGTAGAGGGAAAATTGCGACGGCTTGATGATGCGCAGCGTCAAGAGCGCATCGGCGAAACGCAGAAGCAGATAGCGGAAAACTGCCAGTAATGACTGGCAGCTTCCGGTTCAGCGCGAAGCAGTAATGAGCAGGTCGAACTCTTTGAGCAATACCTGAAGCTGCCGATCCTTGCCCTGCAGATTGCGCTGGGCGAAGACCATTTCAGCCATTTCCTGAATACCCGAGGCATTAGGTAACGGCAGATCCTGTTCGAGGATCATCTTCATGCGTGGCAGGAATATCCATTGCAACCACTGCTCGAAATCGAGCGTGTCGACCGAAAACGGCTCGACACTGCTCAAGGCTTCGGCGGACGGCGAGACTTCATCCCACATGCCCTGCGTACGCAGTTCACGCTCGATCAACAAAAGCTGATCGGCGATTTTCGGAAAACGACTGTCCATCACAGCGAAACCTTGGCCTTTTGACGGGCCAGAGCGGCACCAGCGGAGTCCCCCTGCTTCTCACGGGCCTGCGCGATCAGTTCCCACAGACTGGCCTGTAAATCCGGACGACCGTTGGCCAGGGTCAAGGCACGACGGGCGAACTGTTCGGCCTGCGGCGCATCGCCTTGAGCCATGCGCACCTGCGCCAGGCGATAAAGCACTTGCGGCTCACGCGGGGCTACACGTTGCGCGCGCTCCAGGCTGGAAGACGCGCCGTTGAGGTCGCCACCGGCCTGTTGCTGTTGAGCGGTGGTCAGCAAGGCGAGAACCGGACCGTCCAGTTGCTCATCCGCTGACAAGCCACCGCCACTGTTGGCCGAAGGAATGCCACTTGGCGTCGATGGCATGCTGTAGCTGCCGGAGTTGATCGGCGCCGCTTCCACTGACGAAGGGTTGTACGGCCCCGGCGTGATGCCACCGGACGCCGGACCCGGCACGATCGGCGAAGTGCTGATCGGCGTCGAGGTGGTCGCGCCGCCACCTGGCACCATCACAACTACGCCAGAGTCACCTTGTGGAATGGCCTGAGTCTGGCCCTGAACAGGACGCTTGACCGTGGTTTGACGGAAGCCGCCATTGGCCGAAATTCGTTCGCTGTTGGACACGGCCGTACCGGAATCAACCACCGGGATCGAACCACGCTGTACGGTAGAGCAGCCGCTGAGCAAAGCTACGGCGGTCACCGCTGGAATCAACCACTTGTTCACTTGAAACCCTCTTTGCTTAATTCATCCAGCCCTTGACCCAATCCATCACCGACTCGCCTGTAGCAGGCGTTTCGCCCGCACACGAGGCGCCGGGTGGCGGTTCGCTGCCGCGAATATACGGCATCTGCACCGCACCCGGGCAGTTGGCATCGGAGCCTTGCCCGGTATGAGAGTCAACCCACGCCTGTACGATGTTGTCCGGTTGCGGCATGTCCAGCGGCAGGGGATCAGCCTTGCGCATGAAACTGGTCCAGACCTGCAACGCACCGGTGGCGCCGGTGAACGGCGTCTTGCCGTTGTCATCACGCCCCAGCCACACCACCGCCAGCACGTCCTGACTGAAACCTGCGAACCAACTGTCGCGAGAATCGTTACTGGTGCCGGTCTTGCCGGCCAGGGTCAGGGTTTTCGGCAGCACGTTGTAAACCGATCTGCCGGTACCTTCACGCATCACGCGCTGCATGGCGTTCTGGATCAGATAGATGGACGCCGGATCAAAACGCTGCTGAATCTGGAACGGATAACGCTTGAGCGGCTCGCCTTCGGCGGTCAGTACGCTGCGGATCCCGCGCATTGGCGTGTTGAAACCGCCGTTGGCCAGCGTCTGGTACATGGTCGCCACTTCGATCGGGGTCATGCCGCCGGCGCCCAGCAACATCGACGGGTATGCCGGAAACTCACGCGTAACACCCAGGCGCGCCAAGGTCTTGAGTACATTGGGCACACCCACTTCCAGACCGAGACGCGAGGTCGACAGATTGTAGGAATGCGCCAGGCCCTGATAAAGGAACACGGTGCCATGGGAGCGGCGATCATAGTTCTGCGGTTTCCACACCTGACCGTCGGCACCTTTGACCGCTAGCGGTTCGTCAGACAACCAACTGGTCAGTGTGTACTGACTTGGTTTCTCCAGCGCGGTCAGATAAACCGCTGGCTTGATCAACGAACCCACCGGACGCACGGCATCGAGTGCCCGGTTGAATCCGGCAAAACTTGCCTGCCGGCTACCGATCATCGCCTGTACTTCACCGGTTTCCGGGTTGGTCACGACCATGGCCGCTTCCACATCATCGGAGCCTTTGCGCCCTGACAGACGTTTAAAGGTGTCATTGACCGAGGACTCGGCCTTCATCTGCAGAATCGGGTCGAAACTGGTGAAGATCCGCAGGCCTTCTTCGGTCAAGTCTTCGTCGCGATAGTCTTCGCGCAACTGGCGTTTGACCAGATCCATAAAGCCTGGAAACGAGCTGTCCGCCAATTTGCCGCGAGTGGTCACACCCAATGGCATTTTCTTCGCAGCTTCGACCTGCTCTGCCGTTGCCACGCCTTGTTGCTCAAGCACGTCGAGCACCAGGTTGCGACGCTCAAGCGCACGCTCGGGGTTGCGACGCGGGTTGTAATAGGACGGGCCTTTGACCATGCCGACCAGCAACGCTATTTGATGCAGTTTCAGCTCGGACAAGGGTTGACCGAAGAAAAACTGGCTCGCCAGACCGAAACCATGCACCGCGCGCTGGCCATCCTGACCGACGAAGACTTCGTTGAGGTACGCCTCAAGGATGTCTTTCTTGTCGTAATGCAACTCCAGCAACATCGCCATCATTGCTTCGGTGAGCTTGCGGGTCAGGCTGCGTTCATTGGTCAGGTAGAAGTTCTTGACCAACTGCTGGGTCAGCGTACTGCCGCCCTGAGTCATCTTGCCGCCGGAGGTATTGACCCAGATGGCGCGGGCAATCGACTTCGGCGATACACCCCAGTGACTGTAGAAATCGCGATCTTCTACAGCAACGAGGGTGTCCAGCAGATACGGCGGCACCTGATCGATCTTGATCAGAATGCGGTCTTCAAGGTTTTTCGGGTAAATCCCGCCGATCAGCAGCGGTTCCAGGCGAACCACGGACAATTTCGAACCGTTGATTGCCGAAAGCTCAGCAACGTAGTCACCGGAGAAGCGCACATGCACCGGCTGCGGTTTCTCCATACCTTCATAAAACTGGAAGCCACGGGTATTCAGATCGACGGTATTGCCGTTGACCGCTGCGGAGCCCGGCCCATTGCTCACGGCTTCGCGGCGATAGCCCAGGGCATCGAGTTCGGTGAGGAAATCGTCTTTGCTGAGCTTTTGTCCGACGAACAGCTCAAGCGGACGCGCGTACACCTTGGCCGGGATGGTCCAGCGCTTGCCGGAGAACTTCTCCTGCACCACGGCATCGAGGTAAACGGCGAATCCGGCCAGCACCACAAGGCCGACCAGACTGAGTTTAATGGCCCAGCCCAGCCATGGGCGCAGGCCCTTGGAAGGTGGTTTTTTCTTGGTACGGGGAGATCGAGTTCGAGTCATGGCGGCGGATTATACGCACTTTATTCAGACTCGACAGAAGCGCTCCGAGGTTTGCGTCGGGCTGGCGAGCGGCCATAATGGCGACCTCGAATTTCCCCCAGCCTCTGAAGGATCGCCCGTGAGCCAGTCACTGATCGCTGCCCTGCAAAACCCGGCCCTCTACCCGCACCCCGTCGAAGGGTTCCAGGTCATCGAAACCCATATCTCGTGGGTGATCCTCACCGGCCCCTTTGCTTATAAAGTGAAGAAACCGGTGAATTTCGGCTTCCTCGACTTCACCAACCTCCAGGCGCGTGAGCATTTCTGCGGCGAAGAGCTACGCCTGAACCAGCGTCTGACCGACGATTTGTACCTGGAAGTGCTGCCCGTCACCGGCAGCGTCGAAGCGCCACAACTGGGCGGCGATGGCCCGGCTATCGAATACGTGCTGAAAATGCGCCAGTTTCCGCAAACCGGTTTGCTCAGCACCCTGCAAGCCAACGGCGAGCTGACCACCCGGCACATCGATGAAATGGCCGAGCAGATCGCCAAATTCCACCTCAGCGCCCCGAAAGTCCCGGCCGAGCATGACGCGGGCACCCCGGACAGCGTGATGGCGCCGGTATCGCAAAACTTCGAACAGATTCTGCCGTTCCTCAGCGACAAAAACGATCTGCTGCAACTTGAGGCACTTAAAGCCTGGGCCGAAAGCAGCTTCGCCCGCCTCAAGCCACTGTTCGCCCAGCGCAAGGCCGAAGGCTTCACTCGCGAGTGCCACGGCGATATCCACTTGGGCAATGCCACCGTCATCGACGGCAACGTGGTGATCTTCGACTGCATCGAGTTCAACGAACCGTTCCGTTTCACCGACGTCTGGGCTGACACCGGCTTCCTGGCGATGGACCTCGAAGACCGTGGTCTGAAATCGTTGGCTCGCCGCTTCATCAGCCAGTACCTGGAACTGACCGGCGACTATCAAGGCATGGAAGTGCTGAACTTCTACAAAGCCTACCGCGCGCTGGTTCGCGCAAAAGTGGCACTGTTCAGCATGCCGGCAGACGCGACCCCGGTGCAGCGCGCCACCACCCTGCGTCAGTACCGCAACTACGCCAACCTGGCGGAAAGCTACAGCACCATTCCTTCGCGGTTCATGGCGATCACCCACGGTGTTTCCGCCGTTGGCAAAAGCCACGTGGCCATGCGTCTGGTCGAAGCACTGGGGGCAATTCGTCTGCGCTCCGATGTTGAGCGCAAGCGTCTGTTCGGTGAGCAAACCGTCGCCAATGATGTGCAGGCCGGCATTTATAGTGCCGATGCCAGCACCGCGACCTACGCACGCCTGCATGAAATCGCTGAAGTGATCCTGCACGCCGGTTATCCAGTGGTGATCGATGCCACTTACCTCAAGCGCGAGCAACGTGACAACGCGGCGCAAATCGCCGAAGCCACTGGTACGCCGTTCCTGATCCTCGACTGCAATGCGCCGCAAGCGGTGATCGAGAGCTGGCTGGCCATTCGTCAAGCAGACAAGCAGGATCCATCCGACGCCACGCTGGCCGTGATCGAAGCTCAACAAGCCAGTCGCGAAGCGCTGACGCCGGAAGAAATCCTGCGCAGCAAACGTGTGCAGACCAATGAATCCGGCACGCTGGACACCGTGGTGGCGCAGATCCGCCAACGCCTGCCAGGCCTGTAAGAAACTATTTCGGCCGTGAAGCCCTCGCTCGCTTCACGGCCGTCAAATAGTGGCACTATACTGGCGTCATAAAACCAACAGGTGATGTGACATGAGCCAACCCAAACTTCTCGACACTCCGCTGTATGCCTTGCTGCACAAAGATGACATCACGGGTTTTAACAAAGAGCGCCCGAAAGACGGGCCGATCGACATGGTCGGCGGTGACTTCCGCGGTCTCGACCTGCGCGAACTGAACGCCGATGGCGTGGATTTCCGGGACGCGTATTTCCGCTCCGCCGATCTGCGTGGCATCGATTTCCGTCATGCCTCGCTGGAAGGTGCAAGCCTGGCCCACGCACAGATTTCCGGTGCGTACTTCCCGCCGGAGCTCAGCGCTGACGAGATTCTGATGTCGATGAATTTCGGGACGCGCCTGCGTTATCGCACCCGCTGATAGCTCTGACACGACGCCCACCCTGTGGGGGCGAGCCTGCTCGCGAAGACGGAGTGTCAGTTACCCTGATCGTGAAAGTCAGACCGCTTTCGCGAGCAGGCTCGCCCCCACATTTGATATTTGTTTGCACCCATCTTTCTGCGTTCGCAGGCCTTTCACCCCGCCCGGTTGTCGTTTCTTAGAAGCGTTTGCGTTGATTGCAACCAAACAACCACGCTTTTCCTACTGATGGCTACACTCCTGAGAAGCTCGCCCACGCACCATTCGGCCGTCGCAAGGAGGCTTGATGAATGATGAACTGCAACACCTGAAGAATCTTGGCAAGACGTCAGCGCAATGGCTGCATGCCGTGGGCATCCACAGCGCCTCGGACTTGCGGCGCCTGGGCGCGGTGGACGCCTACCGGGCCGTGCGTACCCGCGGGTTTCGCGCATCGAAGGTGTTGTTGTATGCGATTGAGGGTGCGCTCATGGATGTGCATTGGAATGACATCCCAGCCGAGCGCAAGGACGCCCTGAACAAGCAACTCGAAGCCATTTCCTCGCGTCACAAGAATTGAACAGGCGCTGACCGTTATGTACCTGCTAGGGGAACAATCGGCGCTTGCCGACGCACTGATCAATCGTTTGCAGAACTTGCCGGCGCAATGGCTGGAAGGTCTGGCGCCGTGCGCAGAAACCCTGGAGTTGGGCGCGACGGATGACCTGATGGCGCAATTACCCGGCGATCAGATGTTTCTGCTGACCGATGGCGTGATCAACGGCTGCATAGGCACCCGGGCGCTGTTTTACTGGCAGGAAGGTGACTTGATCGGCCTGCAGCGCGGTGACGATTGGGCTGATTGCCGTTTGCGCAACGATGGACCAGTGCGTTTGCTGCCCTATCGGCGCAGCGATGTGTTCCAGCATTTGTATGCCGAACCGGGCCGGGCGGATCAGTTTCTCGAGTATTTGCTGGGGCAAATGGCAATCCTGGCTCACGCGGTGGCTGAATTGAAACCTCGGGAGTTTCGCAGCACCAATGGTTTTAAACGGGTCGACGCTGGAGAAACCCTGATTCAGCAAGGCGATGCCGCCGATCACGTATTTGTGATCATCGACGGGCACGCCGAAGCCTACGTCGATGGGCACAAGGTCGGCGAGGTGCCCAAGGACGAGATTTTCGGTGCCATGGCGGTGTTCACCGGCGAGCCACGCAATGCCACGGTCATCGCCTGCGAACCGAGTACGGTGATGTTGATTCCCGGTGATCAGTTTTTGAGCCTGACCCGCACCAATCCGAAGATCGCCCACAGCCTGATCGAAAGCATGGCGCGGCGCATCGATCAACTGAACAAGCAGATCAGCCAATTGAGCTCGAACCGAAATTAACGCCAAGCCCACTTTTCTCTGGGCCGGGCGCCCATTGACGAGATGAAATCAGGGGAATGGAAAAACAGTGGTTGACTCGGTAATGAGAATCGCTATGATTATCACAACTGATCGCGAGATCGGTCGATATTCTGAAAAGCCCTTGGTTCGGACTCTCAGATTATCTCCTCATCAGGCTAATCACGGTTATTTGACCCGGTTTTTACCGGGTCTTTTTTTGTCTGTGGAAAAATCATTTGCCGAACTCGCGGCGCGGCGACCTGCTGAGACCCCGCGAGCAACAACACTGCCAACGGCCACATCCCACGCATGCAATCACCTCGATGAAAACATCAGCGGGCGATGATCAGCGGATGCCCACGCTCCGGGTGCGGCTGCACCAATACTTCAAGACCGAACACGGCTTTGAGCATATCCGGACGCAACACTTGCTGCGGCGTATCCAGTGCAACCGGACGCCCACCTTCGAGCAGCAACACGCGATCACAATAACGTGCCGCCAGATTCAGATCATGCAGGATCACCAGCACGGCAGCGCCGCGATCGGCAAACTCGCGCACAGCCTGCAAGGTTGTGTGCTGATGCAATGGGTCAAGCATTGACGTCGGCTCGTCCAGCAGCAACGTTTGCCCAGCCTGCCCCGGCCAGAGTTGCGCCAGCACCCGCGCCAGATGCACACGCTGGCGCTCCCCGCCCGACAGCGCCAGATAACTGCGACCGCTCAGATGCGCAGCGTCAGCCGCTGCCAGCGCCGCAGCAACAATCTCGTCATCACGTACCCGACCACTTTGATAAGGCAAACGGCCCATGCCGACCACTTCTTCAACGCGAAAGGCAAAATCCAGCGTCGACACCTGCGGCAACACCGCCAAGCGCTGAGCGCGTTGCGTACCGCTCCAATGGCTCAAGGCTTCGCAGTCGAGGGAAACTTCGCCCTCACTGGCCGTCAACTCGCCGCATAGAGCGCCGAGCAAGGTACTTTTACCGGCGCCATTGGGGCCCAGCACGCCGAGCACTTCGCCCGGTTTGAGTTCCACGCTGACCCCGCCAAGGACAGTCTTGCGACCGCGAAGGATATGCACGTTGTGCGCACGCAACATCAGGCACGCCCTCGCAACAACAGATAAAGAAAGAACGGCGCACCGATAAACGCCGTGACAATACCGATTGGCAACTCCGCCGGCGCCAGCGCCAGACGCGCCAGCAGATCCGCCAGCAACAACAGACTCGCCCCGGCCAGCACAGAGGCTGGCAGCAACACTCGATGATCGGGACCTGCCAACAACCGCACCAGATGCGGCACCACCAACCCGACAAAACCGATCATCCCCGCCGCTGCCACTGCCGCGCCGACACCCAGTGCCGTGCAGAACACCAGTTCGCGCTTGAGTCGCTCGACATCAATGCCCAAATGCCCCGCCTCGGATTCACCGAGCAGCAAGGCATTCAACGCTTTCGCCCGACGCGGCAGCCACAGCGCAACGCCGGCGCTGATGATTAACAACGGCCACAACCGCGCATAACTGGCGCCGTTGAGGCTGCCCAGGTTCCAGAACGTCAGCGTGCGCAGGGTTGCGTCGTCCGCGAGATAGGTGAATAGTCCGACCGCCGAACCGGCCAGCGCCGTCAGCGCGATCCCCGCCAGCAACAGGGTTGCAACGTTGGTTTGCCCATTGCGCCGGCCGAGTCGGCAGACCAGCGCCGTCACCCCGAGCCCGCCGAGAAACGCACACACCGATAACAGATAAGGCCCGAACGATTCAGGCAAACCGCCAAAAAAAGAGCCGCCGACAATCGCTATCGCCGCCCCTAACGCCGCGCCACTGGAAACACCGACCAGCCCTGGGTCCGCCAGCGGATTACGAAACAACCCCTGCATCGTCACGCCAGACAATGCCAGTACACCGCCGACCGCTAGCCCGAGTAACGTTCGCGGCAGGCGAATCTGCCCGAGAATCAGTTCGGCCTGCTCCAGCCCCTCCGGTGCCAGCGGCACACCGATCAGGCGCAAAGCCGCGCGTAACGTATCGAACAGCGGCAGACTGACCGGGCCGAGCGCCAATGACAGCCAGATCGCCAGCACACACAGGAGCGTCAGGCCAATGAACAAGCCTCGGGGTTTGACCCGTGTGGTCATGGGTTGCTCTTGGCCGGGTAGAAAGCGTCAGACAGGGTTTTCACAACGCGCAGACTCAGGCGCATACACAGCTTCCTTTAACAAGGTTTCCCGGGCGTCTGGGTGGCAGGCCAAGTATCCTCGGCATCAGGCAAACGCCGGTGGGCGAAGGCCGCCATTTGATAATTGCTTGCATTTAAACGTCAAGCTCGAACATATCCGAACACGAGCCAACATTAGAGGATAGCCATGAAGTTTCTCTGCGCGGGTGCCGATCTGGCCGAGGCCGGCAGTCGCGGTTTTGATGTCGACGGAAAAAAACTGTTTGCCGTGCGCCGCAACGGCCAGGTCTATGTCTACCTCAATCGTTGCCCGCATCGAGGCGTTGGCCTGGAATGGCAGGCGGATCAGTTTCTCGACCCGAGCAACAGCCTGATCCAGTGCGCCACCCACGGCGCACTGTTTCTGATCGAGGACGGTGAATGCGTCGCAGGGCCCTGCGCCGGGCAATCGTTGACCCGCATCCCCTGCCGGGAAGACGTACAAGGTGTGTGGATCACCCTTTAACCGCTGAGCAGTACCTCCAACCGACGATCAATGACCATTTCCTCATGGTTCAACCGCACACCGTACGCCAGTACTTCAACGCCACTGGCAACCGCTTCACGCAGCGCCTCGGCATAGGCCGGGTCGATTTCCACAGCCGGACGCACCGCCTCAATCCCGGTGAGACTCACGCAGTACAACTGCACCGCACGAATCCCGTCCCGCGCCAGATGCGCCAGTTCACGCAAATGCTTGGCGCCACGCTGGGTCACGGCATCGGGAAACGCCGCCACATTCGTGCCATCAAAGCCCAGGGTGACGCTTTTCACTTCCACATACGCCGGGCCGCTCGGGTATTCGAGGCGAAAGTCGATGCGGCTTTTTTCCTGTCCGTAAGCCACTTCGCGCTTCAACGCGGTAAACCCGTTCAACTCGGTGATGACGCCAGCCTGCAAGGCTTCTTCGACCAGCCCGTTGGCGCGCGCGGTATTGACACAAAACAAACGGCCCTGCGGGGTTTCGCCAATTTCCCAAGTGCCGGGCAATTTGCGTTTCGGGTCGTTGGAGCGACTGAACCAGACTTGCCCGCCCTGGACCTGACAATTGAGCATCGAGCCGGTGTTTGGGCAGTGAATCGTCAGCAACTCGCCGCCAACGGTTTCGATATCGGTGAGAAAACGCTTGTAACGACGGATTAGCCGCGCCTCTTCCAGAGGAGGATGAAAACGCATCAGCCTTGCCAGCTCTTCAAGCCACGCGCGATCCGCTCCACCGCTTCCTGTAAGCGAGGGAGGTTTTGCGTGTAGGCAAAACGCACATGGTGGCTGGCCTGATAGCGTCCGAAATCCAGACCCGGGGTAAACGCAACGTGCTCGGTTTCGAGGAAATGTTGGCAGAACGCGAAGGCATCGCCGCCGAACTGGCTGATATTTGCATAAAGATAGAATGCACCTTCGGGTTCCACGGCAATGTTGAAACCCAGTTCGCGCAACGCCGGCAGGAGGAAATCGCGGCGACGGCCGAATTCGGCGCGGCGCTGCTCCAGAATCGCGATCGTGTCAGGTTCGAAACAGGCCAGCGCCGCGTATTGCGCCATGCTCGGTGCGCTGATGTAGAGGTTCTGTGCGAGCTTCTCCAACTCGCTGACCGCCGCATCCGGCGCCACCAGCCAACCGAGGCGCCAACCGGTCATGCCGAAATATTTCGAGAAACTGTTGAGAACGAATGCACTGTCATCGACTTCCAGCACGCTCGCCGCATCGGTGCCATACGTCAGGCCGTGATAGATCTCGTCTACCACCAGATGGCCGTGCCGGGCCTTGATGGCGGCGGATAAGCCGGCCAATTCATCGCGCGTCAGAATGGTCCCCGTCGGGTTGGCTGGCGAAGCAACCAGCGCGCCAACACTGTCGTGGTCCCAATAGCGCTCGACCAGATCCGGAGTCAGTTGATAACGCACGTCCGGCCCGACGGGCACTAGCTGCGCAGCGCCTTCGACCAACCGCAGGAAGTGGCGATTACACGGGTATCCGGGGTCCGCCAGGAGCCAGTGCTTGCCGGGGTCGACCAGCAAGGCGCTGGCCAGCAACAGTGCGCCGGAGCCGCCCGGGGTGATCAGAATGCGTCGCGGATCGATGCTCAAGCCATAACGCGATTGGTAGAAACCGGAAATTGCTTCGCGCAGCTCAGGAATGCCACGGGCAGCGGTGTAACGGGTTTTGCCCGCCGTCAGCGCGGCTTGGCCGGCACGGATGATTGGCTCTGCGGTCGTGAAGTCCGGTTCGCCAATCTCCAGGTGAATGACATCGTGCCCCTCGGCCTGCAATTCATTGGCCCGCGCCAGCAGCGCCATCACATGGAACGGTTCGATCGCACGACTGCGCGCACTGTAGGGCTGAGCCATTGGCCTTCCTTCGACGAGGGAAAAGAAACGATTCTACCCATCTGCCGGAACGAGCGAGAACCCGCAGAGGTCACAGCCTCAAGAACTCTGGATTGTAATGACACAAGCGTACGCTCCAGGATTGACTAAAATCAGTGATTGAACAGGTCTTCCACACCGCCAGACACGGCTTGCCAAACATTTGCAAGCGCCACCCGCCGGGGCCTCGACATCCGGGAGTAGCGCAGGCCGAATTGATCTGGTAAGTTCGCCCGCTTGCAGCCGCAGGGCCGGCAGGTGTCGGTGATGGAGCAATCCTGCGCAATGGATTACAAGAGTAGAGGCGGTCCATTTCATGCCCACCCAAGCAAAGCAACAGCAACAAGCGACGATCAGCGGCTTCGAACCTTATGTTCCGAAGGCTGGCGAAGAGTACATGGGCGCCCCGATGCGAGCGCACTTCACCAAGATCCTGAACAAGTGGAAACAGGACTTGATGCAGGAAGTCGACCGTACTGTTGATCACATGAAAGACGAAGCGGCCAACTTCCCTGACCCGGCCGATCGTGCCAGCCAGGAAGAAGAATTCGCCCTCGAACTGCGCGCCCGTGATCGCGAACGCAAGTTGATCAAAAAGATCGACAAGACGCTTGAGCTGATTCAGGACGAAGAATACGGCTGGTGCGAGTCCTGCGGCATCGAGATCGGCGTCAAGCGCCTCGAAGCCCGTCCTACCGCGGATCTGTGCATCGACTGCAAGACCCTGGCGGAAATCAAGGAAAAGCAGGTCGGCAAGTAATTTCGACCTGAACAAAAAACGGAGCGTGCGAACGCTCCGTTTTTGTTTCTGCCTTTTGCCTGCCTTCTCTGTTTTCTCTGCCATTGCGGGAGGGGACTTGCTCCCGAATACGGTGTGTCATAAACAGAGATGTTGACTCATAAACCGCATTCGGGAGCAAGCCCCCTCCCACAACGGTAATGCGCGCGAAACCTGAAAAGTTATATGGCTCCCATGACTGCCAAAACCTCCCCTGCCTACATCGGCCGCTTCGCCCCAACCCCCAGTGGCCACCTGCATTTCGGTTCGCTGGTCGCAGCGCTCGCCTCCTATCTCGACGCCCGCTCTGTGGGTGGTCGCTGGCTGGTGCGCATGGAAGATCTCGATCCACCCCGTGAAGAGCCCGGCGCGCAGAGCGCGATTCTCAAGGCGCTGCAAAGCTATGGGTTTGAATGGGAAGGCGAGATGGTGCGCCAGAGTGATCGGCACGATGCCTATGCCGAAGTCCTCAACAGCCTGTTCAACCATGGTCTGGCCTACGCCTGCACTTGCTCGCGCAAACAACTGGAGCCGTATCACGGGATTTATCCCGGGTTTTGCCGCAATGCCGGGCACGACCAGCAGGATGCCGCTATCCGCCTGCGTGTGCCGGAGCTCGAATACCATTTCATCGACCGCGTGCAAGGCGAATACCGCCAGCATCTGGGCCGCGATGTCGGCGATTTCGTCATCCGCCGTCGCGACGGCCTCTATGCCTATCAACTGGCCGTGGTGCTTGACGATGCCTGGCAGGGCATTACTGACATCGTGCGCGGCGCCGATCTGCTCGACTCCACCCCGCGCCAGCTCTACCTGCAGGAGTTGCTGGGCCTGCGTCAGCCGCGTTATCTGCACCTGCCGCTGATCACCCAGCCGGACGGCAACAAACTGGGCAAGTCCTACCGCTCGCCGCCACTGCAAGCTGATCAAGCCACGCCATTGCTGCTAAGGGCCCTGCGCGCACTGGGGCAAAACCCCGGCGCCGAACTCGAATATGCGACGCCGCAGGAACTGCTCAACTGGGGCAGCACCCACTGGGACGCCACGAAGATCCCGCGCACACTGACCCTGCCCGAAGCACAACTGCGATGACGACACTTGCAGTCGCGCCGCCATCCGTTACCATCGCCGCACGTTTTCGGGCACGCACATAAAAAAGAGAGGCCGGGATGTACATCTATCGCTTGGTCCTGCTTTTGGTCGTGGGGATCTATCTGTTTTCTCCCGCCATCATGGATTGGTGGATCGACGCTACGGGCGCCTGGTATCGCCCCTATCTGCTCTGGCTGATCCTGATTGTCGTGACCTTCATCCTGCAGAGCCAAAAAGATGCCGATGAGCTTTAGCCTGACCCAGATGATCCTGATCAGCGCCGCGTACCTGGCGGTGCTGTTCGGTGTTGCCTGGATCAGCGAACGGGGCATGATCCCGCGGGCGATCATTCGCCATCCGTTGACCTACACCCTTTCGCTGGGGGTTTACGCCAGTGCGTGGGCGTTCTACGGCACGGTGGGCCTGGCCTATCAGTACGGCTACGGCTTTCTTTCCAGTTATCTCGGGGTCTCTGGCGCGTTTTTGCTGGCGCCGGTGTTGCTGTATCCGATCCTGAAAATCACCCGCACCTATCAACTGTCGTCGCTGGCCGACCTGTTCGCCTTCCGCTTTCGCAGCACCTGGGCCGGTGCGCTGACCACGATCTTCATGCTGATCGGCGTGCTGCCGTTGCTGGCGTTGCAGATTCAAGCGGTGGCCGACTCCATCGGCATTCTGACGGGCGAGCCGATTCAGAGCCGCGTGGCCCTGGCGTTTTGCGCGCTGATCATTTTGTTCACGATTTTCTTTGGTTCACGCCACATCGCCACCCGCGAGAAGCACGAAGGGCTGGTGTTCGCGATTGCCTTCGAGTCGGTGATCAAACTGATCGCTCTCGGCGGCGTTGGCCTGTATGCGCTGTACGGCGTGTTCGACGGCCCGCAACAGCTTGAACTGTGGCTGTTGCAAAACCAGACCGCCCTCGCCGCTCTGCACACGCCGCTGCAGGAAGGCCCGTGGCGTACGCTGCTGCTGGTGTTCTTCGCCTCGGCCATCGTGATGCCGCACATGTATCACATGACCTTTACCGAGAACCTCAACCCGCGCTCCCTCGTCAGTGCCAGTTGGGGCCTGCCGCTGTTCCTGCTGCTGATGAGTCTGGCGGTGCCGCTGATCCTGTGGGCCGGTCTCAAGCTCGGCGCCACCACCGATCCGGAATACTTCACTCTCGGCATCGGCATTGCCGCCAACAGCAAACCCTTGGCCTTGCTTGCTTATGTCGGCGGGCTGTCGGCCGCCAGCGGACTGATCATCGTCACCACCCTGGCGTTGTCAGGCATGGCGTTGAACCATTTGGTGCTGCCGCTCTATCAGCCGCCCGCCGAAGGCAATATCTACCGCTGGCTGAAATGGACCCGTCGAGCACTGATCGTCGCGATCATCATGGCCGGTTTCGGTTTTTACCTGATGCTTGGTGCCGAACAGGATCTGGCCAACCTCGGCATCGTCGCGTTTGTCGCGACCCTGCAATTCCTGCCCGGCGTGTTGTCCGTGCTGTACTGGCCGACCGCTAACCGGCGCGGCTTTATCGCCGGGCTGCTGGCCGGGATTCTGGTCTGGGTCGTCACCATGCTGCTGCCGCTGGTCGGCAATCTGCAGGGTTTCTACATTCCGCTGCTGAACATGATTTACGTGCTGGACGACACCAGTTGGCACATGGCGGCCATCGCGTCGCTGGCCGCCAACGTGCTGATGTTCACCCTGATTTCGCTGTTCACCAATGCCAGCCCCGAAGAGGCCAGCGCCGCCGAAGCCTGCGCGGTGGATAACGTACGCCGTCCGCAACGCCGCGAGCTGCACGCCGCCTCGCCGCAGGAATTCGCCACACAACTGGCCAAACCGCTCGGCGCCAAAGCGGCGCAGAAAGAAGTCGAACAGGCCTTGCGCGACCTTTACCTGCCCTTCGATGAGCGTCGGCCTTACGCCTTGCGCCGATTACGCGACCGTATTGAAGCCAACCTCTCCGGGCTGATGGGGCCGAGTGTGGCCCAGGACATGGTCGAAACCTTCCTGCCGTACAAGGCCGGCGGCGAAAATTACGTCACCGAAGACATCCACTTCATCGAAAGCCGCCTTGAGGATTACCACTCGCGCCTCACGGGCCTGGCCGCCGAACTCGACGCACTGCGCCGCTACCACCGCCAGACCCTGCAGGAACTGCCAATGGGCGTCTGCTCGCTGGCCAAGGACCAAGAGATCCTGATGTGGAACAAGGCTATGGAAGAGCTGACCGGGATCGCCGCGCAGCGCGTGGTCGGCTCGCGCTTGAGCACCATTGGCAATCCATGGAAAGAATTGCTCCAGGGCTTTATCAACCTGCCGGACGAACACTTGCACAAACAGCATCTGGCACTCGACGGACAGACCCGCTGGCTGAACCTGCACAAAGCGGCAATCGATGAGCCGTTGGCACCGGGTAACAGCGGTTTGGTGTTGCTGGTAGAAGATTTGACCGAAACCCAGATGCTTGAAGACAAACTGGTCCACTCCGAGCGTCTGGCCAGCATCGGTCGTCTCGCCGCGGGTGTCGCCCACGAAATCGGCAACCCGATCACCGGCATCGCTTGTCTGGCGCAGAACCTGCGCGAAGAACGCGAAGAAGACGACGAGCTGACCGAGATCAGCGGACAGATTCTCGAACAGACCAAACGCGTGTCACGCATCGTTCAGTCGCTGATGAGTTTTGCCCATGCCGGCGGTCATCAGCATAACGACGAGCCCGTTTGTCTGGCCGAAGTGGCCCAGGATGCCATCGGGCTATTGGCGCTGAACCGGCGCAATTTCGAAGTGCAGTTCTACAACCTGTGCGACCCGGATCACTGGGTCGAAGGTGACCCACAACGCCTTGCCCAAGTGCTGATCAATCTGCTCTCCAACGCTCGTGACGCCTCGCCTGCCGGCAGCGCCGTGAGGGTCAAGAGCGAGGCCGGAGAACACACGGTCGACCTGATCGTTGAGGACGAAGGCAGCGGTATTCCGAAGAACATCATGGACCGATTGTTCGAACCTTTCTTCACCACCAAGGATCCTGGTGAAGGTACCGGTCTGGGCCTTGCACTGGTCTATTCCATCGTTGAAGAGCATTATGGACAAATCACCATCGACAGCCCGGCTGATGTACAAAGCCAGCGCGGCACCCGTATCCGGGTGACCTTACCGCGTCATGTCGAAGCGACGTCCGCTGTGAACTGAGACCGTCGAGAGTATCGAATCAATGCCGCACATTTTGATCGTCGAAGACGAAACCATTATCCGCTCCGCCTTGCGCCGCCTGCTGGAACGCAACCAGTACCAGGTCAGCGAAGCCGGTTCAGTGCAGGAAGCACAAGAACGCTTCACCATTCCTACGTTCGATCTGATCGTGAGCGATCTGCGTCTGCCGGGCGCTCCGGGTACCGAGCTGATCAAGCTCGGCCAGGGCACGCCGGTGCTGATCATGACCAGTTATGCCAGCCTGCGCTCGGCGGTCGACTCGATGAAGATGGGCGCGGTGGATTACATCGCCAAGCCTTTCGACCACGATGAAATGCTTCAGGCCGTTGCGCGGATCCTGCGTGATCGCCAATCGGCGCCGGCAGCGGGCGAAGCCGTTGCCAGCAAATCTGCCAATGGCAGCGGCAAAACAGCCACCGACAACAGCAACGGCGAAATCGGCATCATCGGCTCCTGCCCACCGATGCAGGATCTGTACAGCAAGATCCGCAAAGTCGCGCCGACCGATTCCAATGTGCTGATTCAGGGCGAGTCCGGCACCGGTAAAGAGTTGGTGGCCCGCGCCCTGCACAACCTGTCGAAACGCGCCAAGGCACCGATGATCTCGGTGAACTGCGCCGCCATTCCGGAAAGCCTGATCGAGTCCGAACTGTTCGGCCACGAAAAAGGCGCATTCACCGGCGCCAGCGCCGGTCGTGCCGGCCTGGTGGAAGCGGCGGACGGCGGTACGCTGTTCCTTGATGAAATCGGCGAGCTGCCGCTGGAAGCCCAGGCCCGCCTGCTGCGCGTGTTGCAGGAAGGTGAAATTCGCCGTGTGGGCTCGGTGCAATCGCAGAAGGTCGATGTCCGTCTGATCGCGGCGACTCACCGAGACCTCAAGAGCCTGGCGAAAGTCGGCCAGTTCCGGGAAGACCTTTATTACCGCCTGCATGTGATCGCGTTGAAACTGCCAGCCCTGCGCGAGCGCGGTGCCGACGTCAACGAGATCGCCAATGCCTTCCTCGCTCGCCAGAGCGCGCGGATCAACCGTACCGACCTGAAATTTGCAGCGGATGCCGAACAGGCCATCCGTCACTATTCCTGGCCGGGTAACGTTCGTGAACTTGAAAACGCGGTCGAGCGCGCGGTGATCCTCAGCGAGAGCCCGGAAATCTCCGCTGAACTGCTGGGTATCGACATTGAGCTGAGCGATCTGGACGACGATGAATTCATTGGTCTGCCGCCGCAAACCTCAGGTAACGCCAGCAACAGCAGCCACGAACCGACCGAAGACTTGTCGCTGGAAGACTACTTCCAGCATTTCGTCCTCGAGCATCAGGACCACATGACCGAGACCGAACTGGCGCGCAAACTGGGCGTCAGCCGTAAATGCCTGTGGGAACGGCGTCAGCGCCTGGGCATTCCACGACGCAAGACCGGGGTCGCCAGCGAGAGCTGAACGTTACCTGTCGAGTGTGCGGGTAACGCTTGAAGATGTGAAAAAACTGTTACCTCAGTCTTTCCACGTAACAGAAGCCGGGGTTATCGGTAACGAAACCCCGGCTTTTTTTGGCCCTGACAAAAGGGCCCGATCGACCTAACCCCTTGTTTTATTGGGGTTCGCAAAAGTTGGCACGGCACCTGCTATATGTTTGGTACAAGAACAATAACAAGCAATGCACAAGACAATAAAAATAAGACGAATCGACTCACGCACAATAAAAACAAGACGGCGAGAGGCGCAGCTAACTGATTCTTTTGGAGAGGCGTTGTATTTGGGGCTTGCCCCACGACCAGGCCGAGAACAACAAAAACTGTCCTAAGACAGAGCCTGTACTGGTTGGATCGAGAGATCACTGCAATTCAGCGACCAAAGCAATCCGTTTGCTCTTGGCTCCCGATTGGGAGGGTCACGAAGCAAAAGCTTCGTGACGAGGGCACTCAACAAAAACAAGAAGCCCGAATCAATAATAAAAAGAGCACGCAACTACTTCTTGGGGAGCTCCGGCTCCCCTTGTAGTTTCTCCCATCCGGGAAATCCTGCTGTTTTGCCCTCCTCGACCCTTGCAGCTTGCGGCTTACAGCTCAAATCTGCCGTGTCCTACACCATCCCCCGACTAAATGCTAGAATCTGCGCCCATCATGCGGTCATTCTTTGGTATGGCCGAACATTCCTTCAAACAGTGCATCCCATGCTGAAGAAGCTGTTCCAGTCATTCCGAACTCCCGTGCGTCGTACGCAACACATCCGCAGCACCCCTGAAGTGCTTAACAGCGGCCAACATTCGCTGCAGAAAACGCAATTCAGCCGCTACGCGGTCAATATCGTCGAACGCTTGCAGGGCGCCGGTTACCAGGCCTATCTGGTCGGTGGCTGCGTGCGTGACATGCTGTTGGGCATTACGCCCAAGGATTTCGACGTCGCCACCAGCGCCACGCCCGAACAAGTGCGCGCCGAATTCCGCAATGCGCGGATCATCGGCCGTCGCTTCAAACTGGTGCATATTCATTTCGGTCGCGAAATCATCGAAGTCGCGACCTTCCGCGCCAATCACCCGATAAACGAGGACGACGAAGACAGCAATCAGTCTTCGCGTAACGAAAGCGGGCGAATTTTGCGCGACAACGTCTACGGCACCCTGGAAGAAGACGCGCAACGCCGCGACTTCACCATCAACGCCCTGTATTACGATCCGGTCAGCGAGCGCATCCTCGACTACGCCAACGGCGTGCACGACATCCGCAATCACCTGATCCGCCTGATCGGCGATCCAAAGCAGCGTTACCAGGAAGACCCGGTGCGCATGCTGCGGGCCGTGCGTTTCGCCGCCAAGCTCAATTTCGGCATCGAGAAACACACGGTTCAGCCAATCCGCGAACTGGCGCCGATGTTGCGCGAGATCCCGTCGGCACGCCTGTTTGAAGAGGTGCTAAAGCTGTTCCTCTCCGGACACGGCGCGATCACCTTCGAGATGCTGGTCGACCTGCAACTGTTTGCCCCGCTGTTCCCGGGCAGTGCCGACGCGCTGGAGCACAACCCGGAATATACCCACACGCTGATCAGCGAAGCGCTGACCAACACCGACTTGCGCATCAAGCAGAACAAACCGGTCACGCCGGCGTTCCTGTTTGCCGCCCTGTTGTGGCCAGCCCTGCCGGCCCGCGTGCTGCGTTTGCAGGAACGTGGCATGCCGCCGATCCCGGCGATGCAGGAAGCCGCACACGAGTTGATTGCCGAGCAGTGCCAGCGCATCGCGATTCCGAAACGCTTCACCATGCCGATCCGCGAGATCTGGGACATGCAGGAGCGCCTGCCACGGCGCAGCGGCAAACGTGCCGATCTGTTGCTGGACAATCCACGTTTCCGCGCTGGTTACGACTTCCTGCTGCTGCGTGAAAGCGCGGGCGAGCAAACGGATGGCCTGGGTGAATGGTGGACGGACTATCAGGACGCCAACGACAGCGAGCGTCGTGACATGATCCGCGATCTCAGCGGCAAAGGTGACGACGCCAGCGGTGCGCCGCGCAAACGTCGTCGCAGCGGCGGTTCCAAGCGCAAACGTGCCGGTGCACCGAGCGCAACGGGCGAATAGGCATGGAACGGATCTATATCGGCATGGGCAGCAACCTCGCTGACCCGGCCGAACAATTGCGCAGCGCCGTCGAGGCGCTGGGGCAATTGCCGCAAACCATGGTCGCCGGTGTTTCCGCCTTCTATCAAAGCGACTCATTGCTGCCGGGCCAACCGCGCTACACCAACGCCGTGGCGGCGCTCGACAGCGATCTTGCGCCGCTGGATCTGCTCGATGCGCTGCAAGCGATCGAAAACGATCAGGGCCGCGAACGCCTGGAACGCTGGGGCCCACGCACGCTGGATCTGGATATTCTGCTGTTCGGTGATCGGTTGATCGACGAACCACGGCTGAAAGTCCCGCATTACCAGATTCAGGAAAGGGCGTTCGTCCTGTATCCACTGGCCGAGCTAGCTCCCGAGGATCTGCGCCTGGCCGATGGCCGCAGCCTCCCCGACCTACTGGCCGCGTGCCCGTTCGTCGGCCTGGAACGCCTCTCCAAAACTTAAAATCAGTTCCCCCTTGTGGGCACGGGCTTGCTCGCCAAAGCGCAGTATCCGTTGATTCAGATACCGATGGACACGACGCCTTGGCGAGCAACCCCGCACACATTGACGATTCCCCATTAGATGTTGTCGGACAAGAAAGCCTCGAATCAGCCCCGCCGCGCCGCTGAATCGGATCAGTAACGCCGGTAACACTCCCCTCGTAACAACGCGGTAACACACGCAATTGACTTCCTGTTGGCTCATCACGACTATAGGCGTCCCGCTGCCGCCAACCCGGCACATACGGGCGCCATCCAGGCCTTATAAGCACGACAAAAGACCGTGCGCCTGAGTAAATGAAGAATCACGCGCGTTACTCGCAGTAGTTTCCATAGCGCCTGAACGAGGATTTTTTACATGCCAGCCATCACCCTGACCACGCTCCAGAGCCTCAAGCAAAAAGGTGAAAAGATCACCATGCTGACCTGCTATGACGCGACCTTCGCCCACGCCTGCAACGAGGCCGGTGTCGAAGTGCTGCTGGTGGGCGACTCCCTCGGCATGGTCCTGCAAGGTCACGACAGCACATTGCCAGTGACCACTGCGGAAATGGCCTACCACACCGCCTGCGTCAAACGCGGCAACACCGATGCCCTGATCCTGGCCGACTTGCCCTTCATGGCCAACGCGACTCTCGAACAAACCATGACCAACAGCGCCCTGCTGATGCAGGCCGGTGCGCACATGGTCAAGGTTGAAGGGGCGCTGTGGCTGGCGGAGTCGATCCGCCTGCTGGCCGAACGCGGTGTGCCGGTCTGCGCGCACATGGGCCTGACCCCGCAAGCCGTGAACATTCTCGGTGGCTATAAAGTGCAGGGCCGCAACGAGAACCAGGCACGGCAGATGCGTGCCGACGCGATCTCGCTGGAACAGGCGGGTGCGGCGATGTTGCTGCTTGAATGCGTGCCGAGTGAACTGGCCGCTGAAATCAGCCAGGCCGTGAAGATTCCGGTCATTGGTATCGGCGCCGGTAACGCCACCGACGGTCAGGTCCTGGTGCTGCACGACATGCTCGGCCTGTCGATCACCGGCCGCGTGCCGAAATTCGTCAAGAACTTCATGGACGGTCAGGACAGCATTCAGTCGGCCTTGAAGGCTTACGTCAGCGAAGTCAAAGCCACCACGTTCCCTGGTATCGAACACGGATTCTCTGCATGAACACCGTAAAAACCGTACGCGAACTGCGCGCCGCCGTAGCCCGCGCCCGCAGTGAAGGCAAGCGCATCGGCTTCGTGCCGACCATGGGCAACCTGCACAGCGGCCACATCGCACTGATCACCAAAGCCACGCAACGGGTGGATTTCGTGGTCGCGAGCATTTTCGTCAACCCGCTGCAGTTCGGCGCTGGCGAAGACCTCGACAAGTACCCGCGCACCCTCGCTGCGGATCAGGAACAACTGCTGGAAGCCGGTTGCGATCTGCTTTTCGCTCCGACCGTCGAAGAAATGTACCCCGACGGCATGACCGGGCAGACCCGGGTCAGCGTGCCGCAACTCTCTGAAGGCTTGTGCGGCGCCAGCCGTCCGGGGCACTTCGAAGGCGTGGCCACGGTGGTCAGCAAGTTGTTCAACATGGTCCAGCCGGATCTGGCGATTTTTGGCCAGAAGGACTACCAGCAACTGGCGGTGATACGTGCCCTGGTGCATGACTTGAACATGCCGATCCAGATCATCGGCGAGCCGACTGTGCGTGCCACTGACGGCTTGGCGCTGTCCTCGCGCAACGGTTTCCTCAGCGAAGAACAACGTGCCATCGCCCCCGTGGTCTATCGCACCCTGAGCACGATTGCCGAGTCGATCAAACAAGGTAATCGCGACTTCCCGGCGCTGATCACTGCCCAATTGCAACAATTGGAAGCCGCTGGCCTGCGTCCTGATTACCTGGACATTCGCCATGCGCTGACACTGCGTCCGGCGACGGCTGAAGACCGCGATCTGGTCATTCTGGTGGCGGCGTTCCTTGGCACCACACGGTTGATCGACAACCTGCACCTGAACCTCGATACGCCGACCTGAAACACCGCGATATCCCTGTGGGAGATTCTATGGTTCATGCCTAGCCCCTAAACCGCTTTAGGTGAGTATTCGCTCTGGTTTTTCAACAGAGCAAATACCACCCGGGCAAGCTTGCGGGCTAGTGCGACCAGTGCTTGGGT